>JBGUWL010000270.1:0-9225 GCA_045221075.1 Acutalibacteraceae bacterium | reverse complement strand
GAAATCAAGCAATTCTGACATTTTATTTCCTGATCGTACAAGTATTTACAACAATATAACAATAGCCGCCCGGACTTTCTATCCGAGCGGCTTTGCTTGCGTTTCGATATATAGTTTTATGCAGCCTCTTTGATGGATGTGTTTTATCCGCGCCTTTCTGTAGGTCACAAAAGCATGGACCACAGGTCCTTTAAGTGTCCGGTCATTTCAGTCTGCGCAGCTTTGCGGTCTCGGCAATGACTATCAGACGCATGGATTTTTTGAGGGGCTTTTCCGGATCGATGTTGACGGTGACTTTTCCGTTTTCGATAATGGATACGATGTTGATGGAGTATTTTTTTCTCAGGTCCAGCTCCAGCAGGCTTTTGTTTTCCCATTCCGGTCTGACGTCAAGCTCTACCATGGAAACGTCGCTGGAAATTTCAAGAATATCAATAAACCCGGAGCTGAGCAGATTTCTTGCAAGCCTCGTTCCGGATTCGTATTCCGGGAAGATGACCTTGTCTGCGCCGACCTTGCTGAGTATCTTACAGTTCATGTCGCTTGAACACTTTGCAATAACGGTCTTTACTCCCATTTCCTTGCAGAGCATTGCCGCCATGACGCTTTCTTCAAGGCTTGTTGCCATGCAGATTATTACCACGTCTATATCAGAGACTCCCAGCTGTTTCAGCACCTCGGGGTCGGTAACGTCGGCGCATTTGCAAAAAGGTATCTCTTTTACACATTCGTTCACCTTTTCGTCGTCGATGTCCACTGCCAGCACCTCGGCGCCGTTGTTGACCAGCTCTTTGGCCACCGAAACTCCGTATCTTCCAAGTCCGAAAACGGCATAGGTCTTTTTGTTTGCCATAACGATCTCCTCCTGTTTCCTGCGGGGGTCATCCGATGCTGATGTCCTCCACAGGATCTTTTATGATGTTGTTTTTGTTTTTCTTTGTATTGAACGCCACAAGCAGCGAGATTGGTCCGATCCTTCCAAGGTACATTGTCACAATGATTATCAGCTTGCCCCGCAGTTCAAGTGTGGGAGTAAGGTCTCTTGTCAGTCCCACGGTCGCTGTGGCGCTCACCGTCTCATACGCTATGTCCAGTATGTTTCTCTCCGTGACTGCAGACAGGAGTATGGTTGAGATGAACATTATCATGAAGGACACGGTCACCACTGCCACGGCCTTGCTTATCGCCTGCTTTGATATTGTTCGTCTGAACAGTGAAAGCTCCTGCTTGTTCCGTATGGCCGCCAGGGCAGAGCACAGAAGGATGGTCATGGTTACTGTCTTGACGCCGCCTGCGGTTCCTACGGGAGAGCCTCCTATGAACATAAGGAGCAGTGAAAAGACTGAGGATGTATTTGTCAGGTCCTGCTGAGGCACGGTGGCAAAACCGGCGGTCCTTGTGGTCATGGACTGGAAAAACGAGACCTGCAGCTTGTCGGGAAAGGACAGACCGCCGATGGTCAGGGGATTGTTGTATTCAAATATTAAGAACACCGCAGTTCCCAGGACAAGCAGTACAGCCGTTGCCGTAAGGGCGACCTTGCTGTGCAGTGACAGCGCGGAAAAGCATTTCAGTTTCTTTTCGGGGAACTTTTTTGACACCCGTATAACATCCCACCAGACAACGTAGCCCAGTCCTCCCAGAATGACCATCAGGCTTGTTGCAAAATTGATCATGGGATTCAGCTTGTATGCGCACAGACTGCTGTCGGATATGATGTCTATGCCCGCATTACAGAAGGCCGAGATGGAATTGAATACCGATATCCATATACCCCGGGCCCCGAATTCGGGAATAAATACCGTCATGTATAACAGAGCGCCGAAGCCTTCAACGATAAATGTACCGATAAGCACCTTTTTAAGAAACCCGATTATCCCGGAAAGGGAATTGAGGTTAAATGCGTCCTGTATCAGTATCATATCCTTAAGTCCGAACCGTCGGTTCAGGCTTATCAGTATGCCGGACATTATGGTGATTATCCCAAGACCGCCCGCCTGTATCATGATGAGTATGACTATCTGACCGAAGATGCTCCATGTGGTGACTGTGGGAAGGGTGACAAGTCCCGTTACGCATATTGATGTGGTGGCGGTAAAAAGGGCGTCGATGTATGACACCGGATTCCCGTCGGCTGTGCTGATCGGCAGCGAGAGCAGCAGACTGCCCACAAGTATGGCGATCAGAAAGCTGAGCATGATTATATGAGTGGTTGAAATATCTACCCTGCGCTTGTGTTTGTGTTTTATCAATTATTATCACCTGCCGTACAAAAAATACCAATGATATTTTACCATATTTTTCCGGATGGTACAATCCGGTTCATATGTTTTATGGGGAAAATAGCACGCCTGCTTTCATGAGAAGAAGTCCCGTTTTCTGAAACCGGCGGTCATGAATCTCCATGCGGCCTTTCTGCCGGTGAGCCACTGTATCTGAGCGTTGTTTTTTGTGTTCTTT
Organism: Acutalibacteraceae bacterium; assembly: GCA_045221075.1. Classification (GTDB taxonomy): domain Bacteria; phylum Bacillota; class Clostridia; order Oscillospirales; family Acutalibacteraceae; genus UBA1213. Next base: position 6,765 of record JBGUWL010000270.1, on the reverse strand, counting down.
ATCATGCGCTCCGAAAGAAACTCCGCGACTGTATCGGGCTTGTCACCCAGGATGTTGTAGACCTTTTTTGTCTTATCGGGGAGATCTATCCTGTCCTTTCCTCCGAGGGAGGAAACGGTAAAGTCGGTTATCATTATGCCCGGAGAAAGCCGTCCTATACGTACATTGCTTTTGCGCTCTTCAAGCTCCGCCGCAAAGGCTTTTGTAAAGTGAGTAAGGGCTCTTTTGGCGGTCCCGTACAGGTTCAGCCCCAGGATCATTGAGTCATTGCTCCCAAAGCCCTCTACGTTATAGATCGCGCCGCCCTCCGGCTGAGTTTCCATCCGGTTCTTTGCAAGTATAGTACCTTTTATTGCGGCTCTGAGGTCGATGTCCAGCATGGCGTCGATGTCCTCCTCCGACAGCTCCCACATGGCCTTCATGGGCTGATTGACCCCTGCATTGTTGACCCAGATATCAATGCTTCCGTATTCCGAAGCGGCTGTGTCAAGAAGTGCGGTGATGGTCCCGGTGTCGGTCACGCTTCCGCAGTATCCGGTCACAGAACCCTCCGAGTCTATGGAGCGGAGGGAATCAAGGGATTTTTCCATGCGTTTTTCGCTGACGCCGTTTATTACGGTGTTCCAGCCTTTTTTACGGAAGCACTTTGCCAGTTCAAACCCGAGGCCTCTTGTACTTCCGGTTATCACGATAGTTTTCATGTTTACCTCCGATAATATTTTTATCTGTCTTATGATATAGTAACATAAATGAGCGGATTCTTCAATCACGAAATAATGCAATACACCGCATAACAGCGCTGAAGCTGCGGTGCCGGAAATCGATCCGGTCTTTAGGCACTTATTCTTTATTGTGAGACGTGTCTGTTTTCGGGATACAAAAAAAATTGACCTCTGAAAACATTGATATCCCTGCCGGGGAGTGATATGATATAAATATGGAGTTCATACTATTATCAAACAGACTTGACAACTATATTTGACGCCCTCTCTGTCTGATATCAGTATCAGTCCTGACTTTGCAGTTATCACAAACCGGAGGGGACAGCAATGAAGATTCTCATAACAGGCGGAACAACATTTGTAAGCAGATTTGCGGCGAAGTACTTTGTCCTGGCGGGCTATGACGTAACGGTCATCAACCGGGGCAGCAGACCTCAGGTGAAGGGCGTGACCCATATCATGTGCGACAGAACACAACTGGGAGACAGACTAAAGGGCAAGCGCTTTGACCTGATATTTGACGTTACTGCATATAACGAGGAACATATTAAAACACTGCTGGCATCGGGGGTCGAATTTGACGATTATATTTTTGTCAGCTCCAGCGCAGTCTATCCCGAAACCAACCCTCAGCCCTTCAGTGAGGACCAGACCTGCGGACCCAACTCGGTATGGGGGGATTACGGCACAAACAAGCTCAGGGCCGAAACGCTTCTGAGATCAAAGGCTCCGGAAGCCTATATCCTGCGCCCGCCCTATCTTTACGGACGGTACGACAATCTTTACAGGGAGGCCTTTGTGTTTGACTGCGCAATGAAGGACAGACCCTTCTATCTGCCCCGCAAGGGAGAGATGAAGCTCCAGTTTTTTAACGTATGCGACCTTTGCAGGTTTGTTGAGATCCTTGTAAAGCTGCATCCCGAACACCGTATCTTTAATGTGGGAAACAGGGAGACGGTGACGGTAAAGGAATGGGTCGGTATGTGCTATGCCGCCGCAGGAAAAGAACCTGAATTTGTCAGCGTCGAAAAACCGGCGGTCCAGAGAGAGTACTTCTGCTTCTACGATTATGAATATGTTCTTGACGTCCGCAGACAGAACGAGCTTATGCCCGATACCGTACCCTTGACCCAGGGACTTAAGGAAGAATTTGAGTGGTACCGCAGCAACCCGGACAGCGTATATTACCGCAAGCCCTATCTTGACTTTATAGACAAAAAGTTAGCGATGGAATAAAAAGCGCGGCACAAAATAAATAGTCCTGAGTCTGATAATATACAACAGTATATTACTGTATTCTCTGCAAAAAGGTTCTTTTCCGACCGTTACACACCGGATTTGGCAGGATCTTCTTATTTCTGACGGGTCAGGCAGAAAAGGGACAAAAATTGCCGTTTTGCACCAAACCAATGGCGGATTTTTGTTGCTTATGTTTTTTCTGACAGAAACGGCCAGTCTTTATTGTGAGAACAGCCGATAATTCGATGACAAATTTGTCATATTTATTATGGAAATTAAGAGATTTACTCTTGATTTTTCGAAAGAACCATAGTATAATACACATAATGAAGCATGAAATAGTGTTTCTGAAAAAATTTTTAGGAGGATTTACTACAATGAAAAAGTCAAAGATTCTTGGCGTAGCACTCGTAGTTGCTATGGTCGCATCAATGTCCGCACTTGCTGTAAGCGCTGAGGACGAAAAGGAAGGCATGACCAAGGAAGGTATCAAGAGCCATACCGTAGGTATCGCCGGTGCTTTCTCAAACTGGGGCAACCCCAACGATGACGGTTCCGTTACTCCCGACACTCCCATGACCGATGACGACGGCGACGGCGTTTACGAAGGTACCGTTACTATCGACAACGTTGATGCTGCTTGGATCACCGAGGCTCAGACAGATGCAGGTCCTAAAGGCGTACAGTCCAGAGGCTTCTCAGGCGTACAGTTCAAGATCCGTCTTGACGGCGCATGGACATACAGCTGGGGCGATTATGAAGAGGCTTATGCTCGTACCGAGAACAGCCAGACCAACTGCTGCGCTAAGGAAGCTGTTGCTGGCCAGGGCCTCAAGATCAACGTTAAGCTCGACACCAACAGAGTTGTTGAGGATGCAGGTCTCGAAGTAGACGATCCCGATGCTTACACCGTATGGGTAGTTGAGTACTCTGCAGAGGCTACCGGCGCTGCTGCTGACGACACTGCAAAGGCTGACGACACCGCTAAGGACGACACCGCTAAGGACGACACCGCTAAGGACGACACCGCTAAGGACGACACTGCAAAGGCTGACGACACTGCAAAGGCTGACGACACTGCAAAGGCTGACGACACCACTAAGGACGACACCGCTAAGGACGACACTGCAAAGGCTGACGACACTGCAAAGGCTGACGACACCGCTACTACCGGCACAGACGATACTGCTCCCGCTGCTGACAAGGACGACGCTAAGTCAGTTTCTACCGGCGACACCACATCTGCTGTTGCTCTCGTAGCTGTAGTTCTCGCTTCTCTGGGTACTGCTGTAGTTATGACTAAGAAGGCTTCTTCTAAGGACTAATTATAGGCTGAATCCAAAATCAAAATAACCTGAGGTTTTTACCGTCCGCTTCGGCGGACGGTTTTTTTGCGCTTTTTGGTTCGTTTTATAAAATACCTGCTTTATGGTATCTATAGTATTTCGGTGCTCCGTAATTATACTATACCGGAACTGCCTGATGGAAGACTTGCGCCCTGATATTCAGGAGTGGAATTATACTTAACTCCCATTAAAAGACATAGTCTGCTTTTAATAGCGCGTCAGCGCGTCGGAGTTTGCATGAGATGTCATCTGTTCGTATGCACAGATGGGCGCAGTCTTGGGCGGCGCCTTTTCAGATTAAAAGTGTCAGCTTTTAATCTGAAAATAGTATTAGTTTTGTTGACGATCCAATACATTCTTTGATAAAAAACGACCCCCGAAAGTCAGATCATTCCGGCTTCGGGGGTCATGGTGTTTTTGGGTAATGTTGTGTGTTATCGTGCTTTCGGCTGCGGGAAATATGCGCCGGTCATGTCAAAGGGACATTGGGTATACATTTACTGCCGCAAAGCTTTCTGGTACGCCTGTTGTATATCAGTCTTATCATTGCGGCAAGTCCGAGGGTCACCAGAAGTATTGCCCCGAAGCTTATGTACCACAGTCCGCCCATGTTGAACTTGTAGAAGTCAGGCCATCCGCCCTTGTCCTCGCCGACAAAGACTACCATGGTTATATATACTATACCGTATATCAATACGGAAATGGCGCCTAAGGGTATGAGCTTCTTCGGAATAATAGTCCCGTTTTCAAAAAACGTCAGGGAAACAAACGCCAGTATCGGCCCCAGGGTGTGCATATATACCGATGTTCCGCCGAACATCCACGAAAAGAAATTGTCCATGGGTCCCAGGAAGAAGGCCACCACACAGAAGGTCAGCATCACCGATACCGTTCCCGCTAACTTCAGCGCCACAGCCCACAGGGGTATCCGGTCCGCTTTTCCGGCAAGTATGCGCCCCTCTGCAGCGGCTGCAATAAGGGATGTCAGGGCGCAGAATATGTTTGAATCCGTTGTAAACAGACAGTACCTGAGATGGGGCTGTATGTTGAAGGAGCCGGTGTTGCCGCAGTAGTATGATATCACAACGCTGAGCGTTGCAAGAAAGATAATTATGTTCATTACAAAGGCCGCGGTGATACGCTTTTTGTCCGTCATATATCATTCCTCCGAGTTTTGTCCCGCCCGCTGACAGGGCAGTGCTGGCCGCCTGCCGGATATGATCCGTCCGGGGCGTTAGGTCTACGCCATTGAAAAAACCGCCGTGACGGTGATCTCGCCGTCCTTTATTCCGGCAAATATATCGCCGCCCATTTTTTGCATAAGGGTGCGGCATATATACAGTCCCAGTCCGCTGCCGCTCTGGGTACCCACATTGGAGCCCCGCCAGAAGCTGTCAAAAATGTGGGGAAGCTCGCTGTCGGAAAGGGTACAGCCGGTGTTTGAAATATGTATGAGCTGACAGTCCTCTTCTCTTGAGAAGTCTATGGATATCTTTTTGCCGTCACCGTATTTTACGGCATTTTCTATAATGTTCTGCAGCACCTCCACGGAACGGTCGCTGTCTCCCCTCAGCAGACAATCCGAAAAAGCTCCTACAACGAAATCCGTTTTAAGCAGCATGAGCTTTTCTGTGTAAAAGTCCTTTATCCTGTTCACTGCATCCGAAAGATAAAAGTCCTCGTTTTTTACATCAAGACTCAGAAGCTCTTCACTTTCGGCCTTTGTGATGTCGTCGATATAGCTTCGTATGTCCTCGCACTTTGCGTGAATATTAACGGCGATCTCCTTCTTTTTTTCCTCGTCCTTATACAGACCCTTTTCAAGCGCCTTTGCATACAGCTCTATAACTCCCAGCGGGGTCTTTATGTCATGGGAGAGAGAAAGCACCATTGTCCGGTTCTGCTTTTTCAGTTCAAGCTCGTCGGTTTTCTGCTTTTCAAGCTTTTCTCTCAGCAGGTCAAGTCCCCACTGGAATTTTCCGAAATAGCCGCTTTTCTGTTCCTTCAAGGGCACTGTCAGGTTGCCCTTTGCAAGCTCCTCAGGATAACCGCTCAGCTTGTTAAAGGGGCGTATTATCCTTAAATATATATAGGTGAGCAATACTATAATGAACACGCACACTGCGCCAAAGCAGAAACAGAATACCACAAGTTCGCTTTTCCCTTCATACCGGTATGTATAATCAAAGCGGTAAAGAGTGCCGTTGATATCCAAAAAAATACAGTCGCTGTCATTTTCAAGGGAACCCTCCGACACCTTGCTCACATCCGTGATGTATGTGTAATCATCAAGGGAATAGCTTTCGCCGTTTCTGATCTTTGCTGCGATCCTTTCCGCTTCAACACGATAAGGGCGGCCGGAGCCACCCTTGCTGTTGTCTATATTCAGGATAACAGTCGATCCGGCCAGCAGTACGGCAAGAGCGGCGATAACTGCGATCAGCAGCTTTATGTAACCCTTCATTTTTTACCTCATAGTCATTTGAAGATTCCGGAATACCTGTCCGGATCGCTTTTACGGCTCGTATCTGTATCCAACGCCCCACACCGTGATTATGTGCGCCGGTTTTTTGGGGTCGTCCTCGATCTTCTGACGCAGCCACTTTATATGTACCGTGAGGGTCTGCTGCTCAGAAAAACTGTCAAATCCCCATATCCTGTTGAATAACATATCCTTGTTCAGGGTCTTGCCGCTGTTTTCCATAAGCAGGCACAAAAGGTCAAACTCCTTCTGATTCAGGTCAATGACCGTACTGTCCTTATATGCGGTCCGCTTGCTTTTGTCCAGCTTCAGGAAACCGTCGGAGATGACGTCCTCGTTGTAGCGCCTGAGGAAAATGCCCTTTATTTTTGCGATAAGTATATCGATGTCATAGGGCTTTTCGATATAATCATCCGCTCCCAGGATCAGTCCGTTCAGCTTGTCGTCCTTTTCGGTGCGGGCGCTGACGATGATTATGGGAGAATTTGAGTTTTCACGGATCCTGCGGCAGACTCCGAAGCCGTCTATCCCGGGCAGCATAACGTCAAGTATCACCAGCTTTGCGCCCTGCTTTTCAAAAAATTCCAGTGCGCTCTCACCGTCTGTGCAGTGAGCCACGCTGTAGCCCTCCGCCTTCAGAAAATCACACAGCAGCCCTGCCATTTCGCTGTTATCTTCTACAACAAGAATATCCTTCATATAAAAACACCACCAATGCGCTTATTATGAGTTGGGAGTTATGAGTTAGGAGTGAGGAGTTTTTTAATTTGGAATTTGGAAAGTGGAAAGTGGAATTAAGCGCTTCGTAAACTGAAAACTTAAGACTTAAAAAATAATAATATTTGATAAAATAAATATTCTTGGGTATAGGTGGAAACGCTCGCTGCGCTCGCTCAATGACCGGCGAGCCGCCGGTGGTGATTTCGCGTTCAAATTCAATAGCATCCGGCAGTTATATGCCGCGGATACGGCTTTA
>JBGUWL010000269.1:0-6959 GCA_045221075.1 Acutalibacteraceae bacterium | reverse complement strand
TTTGATATGATATAATAAATCAGAAAATAGTGATAATATTATATTTATATTGTCACAAACAAACTACGCTGACACAGTAAAGGAGGTAAACACTATGAAAACAAAACGTGTATTATCTGTTATCCTTACGCTTATATGCCTTGCGGGGTTTTCAGCTTGCACAAACAAGTCTTCATCCGAACAAACTTCAAATGATAATAGCGTAGACAGTTTTATTGAGAATTCAAAAAAGGACAATCAGTTGAATGAGTCTGTAACAGATGAGCCTTCTGACAATCCAGCTTCTGTCACGGAGCAGTCAGAAGATGTATCATCTGAGAGTACGTCTTCCACCGAATCTGATGTTTCGGAAGTGTCCGCCGACGGGTCAGACAGTCCGGTTCAGGACAGCACTGTGTCAACTCCCCAAAATAAAGGAAATCAGAACATTTCGTTCACCTCTCCGGCAGAGCATTCTGATATATATGAGCTTATCAGTCAGGGCACGGGGATCGTTGTCCATGAAAGAGTTACCGGTAATCCCGAGGTGCAGTCAGTGCTGGAGAGTGTACAGAATGAAGCTGTAAAAATGAACTATATGAAGGAGCATGGCTTTCCTTATGTGACATTTTTGCGCCTTGGTATTCTCAGTGACACAATGAAGACAATGACCGATGAAGAGATCAAGGAGATTTTGCAGCCGCTTCTTCCCACAGACGAAGAGCTGTCAGCTCTCGGAAAAACCGGCAGCTATGGCGGAGATTGGGGGGTACTGGAAAGAGAATCCTATTCACGGATATACGCCAGGCTGTATGAGCTGTTTCCAATAGATGATGCGGTTGTGGGTCACGGACAATACGCTGTATACGGAAAATGTTTTTTCCTTGATTCACATGATCCGACCAAGAGAACCAAGGAACTTGTCCTTTATCAGGATGATGGCGGAGCTTCATGGAGAATTTATATTCATACCTACGAACCCGGCAAGCCTTACGGAGAGTGGACCGATGAAGAGGAATGGTATAACTACACAAAGGTAACGGAAGAAAAGGCTCCGGAACCGCAGAACAGCAGTCAGGGCTGATAGCATGAATCCCGACTGTACCGCCGGAAACTATGAAATAATCAAAAAAACCGTGGCTCTCAAAAGGAGTCACGGTTTTGTCATGCATGTTTATATTTTTATGCGCCGGTCTTGCTGGTTTGCTCCGGTTTTGAAGAAGCCTGTTTGCTTGACTCCTCGGGTTTTGATGAGGTCTGCTTGCTCGTCTCTTCCGGCTTTGAAGAAGACTGCTTGCTTGTCTCTTCCGGCTTTGAAGAAGACTGTTTGCTTGACTCTTCCGGCTTTGAGGAAGTCTGCTTGCTTGATTCCTCCGGCTTTGAAGAGGTCTGCTTGCTTGATTCCTCCGGCTTTGAAGAAGTCTGTTTGCTTGTTTCCTCCGGCTTTGAGGATGTCTGCTTGCTTGATTCATCCGGCTTTGAAGAGGTCTGTTTGCTTGATTCATCCGGCTTTGAGGATGTCTGCTCGCTTGTTTCCTCAGGTTTGGGAGCTTTTGCGGCGTCCTGATCAACATGGGTCCTCAGGTAGTCCATCCAGACATTGCAGCCGGGTCCGTTGGGGTGCTGACCCATGTAGGTTATGTCCTCGCAGAACGCTTCGTCCATATTGCCGTCGCCGTCGTCCCACATGGACGGGGTGTTCAGGAAAATAAAGCCGTTTGCCTCACAGAAGGCTTTCAGCTTTGTGTTGAAATCGGCAATGTCCTTGTTGTAAACGCCGTCCTTGCCGTTCATTGAGGCCACAAGATAGGTGGTGCCTTCAATATATATCTGTGCGTCCGGTACCTTTGCGAGTATGCGGTCGGTCAGCTTTTTTGCGGCTTCGACAGTGCTTTCATTGCTGTAGGTGCCGATGTCGTTCAGACCCATCATAATAAAGACTTTCTTCTTGCCCGTCAGCCTGACGCCTTCATCAAGGGTAACGGTGGTCCCGTTATATACCGGATGTACGTTGTAGGGGTCGTTCAGGTCCCACAGACAGTTGTGGTACCCGAGACCGATGGAGTACACAAACTCGGCGTCGCCCAGTCCGCCGCCCTCGGCCATCATGCACAGCACACCCGTCACGCTGTCGCCTATAAAGACCGCATCGTCGAACCACTTCGGGTCAACAGGGTCGTGAAGGGCAATGTCCGGATTGTCCTTTACGGTGACGACACATTCCGAAACAATGTCTCCTTTTTTTGCGGTGAGTGTTGTGGTGCCGGTCTTTTTGGCGGTGATCGTGCCGTCGGGGGATACGTCAATGATCCTTGTGTCTTCAACCCTCCATACAAAGCTGCGGTCCGTGGCTTCCTTGGGTTCAAAGCTGACTCCGATACGGTAGGTCCTGCCGGTATATAGGGTAAGAGTCTCCCTGCTGAGTTTTATATCGGTGAGTTCGGGGGCTTTTGACGCTTCCGTGACAGAGCTTTGGACGGGTTCTTCCGGATCGGACTCATCCGATGAGGATTCCAAAGAATACTCCGGAACGGAGGTATCAATGCTTTTGAGGGATATTTCACCCTCGTTATCGTTGAGGGCCGCCGTTACGCTGCATGCAGCCAAAAGAATGGCTGACAGAACAAAAGAAAGGCCCATCAGCCATATTCTGTTGTTTTTCATATATCATTCTCCTAATGATGCGGGTAACAGGGTATCGGAGGAAAATATCAGCGGATACCCTCGGGGTTCTTTGTCTGGAAGTTCCATGTGTCCTCGCACATCTTGTCAATGCCGTATTCGGCCTTCCAGCCCAGCTCCTTGTTGGCCTTTGTGGCGTCGGCATAGAATGCGGGAAGATCGCCCTCGCGTCTTTCGCCGATAACATAGTTGAGCTTGTTGCCGCTGGCCTTTTCAAATGCATGGATGATGTCAAGTACGCTGTAGCCCACGCCGTTGCCGATGTTGTAGGCTTCGATGCCGGTGGTGTCAAGAATCTTTGCAACAGCGCAGAGGTGAGCCTTGGCAAGGTCTACTACATGGATATAGTCTCTTATGCAGGTGCCGTCCTTTGTGTCATAGTCCCCGCCGAAAACGGTGAGCTGAGGCAGTCTGCCGATGGCAACACGGGCGATATAGGGCATAAGGTTGTTGGGGATGCCGTTGGGATCCTCGCCGATAAGTCCGCTCTCATGAGCGCCGATGGGGTTGAAGTATCTCAGCAGAGAGATGCTCCACTGATTGTCGGCCTTGTATACGTCGCCCAGGATCTGCTCGATAAAGTGCTTTGTCCTGCCGTAGGGGTTGGAGACATCTCCGGTTATCATATCCTCCTTGTAGGGGATGGGGTTGTTGCCGTAAACGGTGGCGGAGGAGCTGAAAACGATCTTTTTGCAGTCAAACTTTTCCATGACCTCAAACAGCACAACGCTGCCGGAAATGTTGTTTTCATAATAGAGCAGGGGCAGTCTTGCGGACTCGCCCACGGCCTTGAGACCTGCAAAGTGGATAACGGCGTCCACCTTGTTTTCGCCGAAGATCTTTTCAAGACCCTCTCTGTCACGGATGTCACACTCATATTTCTTAAGGGTCCTGCCGGTGATCTTCTCCACACGGTTCAGTACCTCGGGAACGCTGTTGTAATAATTGTCAACACAGATTACGTCATAGCCTGCATTAAGAAGCTCAACGCAGGTGTGGCTTCCGATATATCCGGCGCCGCCGGTTACCAATATTGTCATAATACGATCTCCTTTTATAAGTGATAAATCAATTATACATTCACCGCTTATAAAAAGTCAACCGATACCATCATTTGACAAAATATTCTATATTATGCAAAAAACGAAAGCCCATTTGTAGAGAGCTTTCGGTCAAATCGTTTTGACATACAATTATGAGTTTTGGATATCTCTTCTGCACCCTTGTATGGACTGGTTATTTGTGTTGTCCTTAAGGCGTTGCCCGGTCCGGGCAATGTCTGCAGTGTCATTTAAAATAAGTGCCGGAGCTGAAAAAACCGCCCCCTGAATCAGGGAGCGGCGATTTTATGTATTGATCAGAAGCTGATGGAAGATACGGGCTTGTCCTCGTAAATTCTCTCGATAGCCTCGGCAAATACGGGAGCAACGTTCAGGGTGGTGAACTTGTCAAGGTATTTGTCCTCGGGGATGCTGATGGTATCCAGAAGGATGACCTCTTTGATAACGCTGTTCTTTATGCGCTCGATGGCGGGACCTGAGAGAACCGCGTGGGTAGCGCCGGCGTATACCTCGGTGGCGCCGCCTCTTTCAACAACTGCCTGTGCGGCGTTGCAGAGTGTGCCGGCGGTGTCGATCATATCGTCCACAAGGATGACCTTCTTGCCCTTTACATCACCGATGATGTTCATAACCTCAGAGACGTTTGCTCTCTGACGGCGCTTGTCGATGATGGCGATGGGGCAGCCCAGACGGGTGGCAAAGTTTCTTGCTCTTGTAACGGAACCCAGGTCGGGAGATACTACAACATAATCATCGGGCTTGTCGCCGATCTTCTTCTTGAAGTAGCTTGCAAGGATAGGAGCGCCTACAAGATGGTCAACAGGGATGTTGAAGAAACCCTGGATCTGGTTTGCGTGAAGGTCCATGGTCAGAACACGGTCGGCTCCGGCGGTGGTGATAAGGTCAGCAACAAGCTTTGCAGAGATCGGATCTCTTGCCTTTGCTTTTCTGTCCTGACGGGCATAGCCGAGGTAGGGGATAACAGCGGTGATGCTGGCGGCGGATGCGCGCTTCATGGCGTCGATCATGATGAGCAGCTCCATCAGGTTGTCGTTGACAGGAGCGCAGGTGGACTGTACGATAAAGCACTCGGAACCTCTGACGGATTCGTGCAGCGAAACGGCGATCTCACCGTCGCTGAAGCAGGTGACCTCTGATTTGCCCACAGGAATGCCAAGACATTCTGCGATCTGTTGTGCAACAGGTCTGTTGGAATTACAGGTAAAGATCTTTATATCCTTGCCGTGAAAGTTCATTTGACTCGTCTCCCTATTGTAATTATTTGCCGTATGCCGGCTTGGTCTGAAACATACTATTTGATTTTATTCTAATACGATTTTGTCGAAAAATCAAGTTATTCGTCATCAAACACACACACAGGTAAAATAATTGTGTCATTGACGTAAAAAAGCTGATTATTTATCAAAATATGATTTAATATGCACAAAGTCAGACCTGTGCCATATTTTCCATATATTTTCCTTTTTTGGAGTCCGCGATTTACGGATGCAAAGACGTTCCCTCCGGGATATCAGCGTTTTCAACGAGAACTCCGGGACCTATCTCACAGAAGGAGCCGATAACGGTATTGCCCCTTATGACGCTGGAGGGCAGTATCACGGTGTTGGCGCCGATCTTGACATCTGTCCCGATAATCACCCCGTCGGTGCAGGGGATGACAACGCCGTTTTTCATGTGGGCGTCAAGCACTCTTCTGCGGGCGATGTCGTTGAGCTGGGAAAGCTGGATGCAGTCGTTGGCGCCCAGAACGGAATCGGAGTTTTCCGCCATATACGCAATTACCCTGTGACCGTCATTCTGGAGTATCTCAACGGTGTCGGTCAGGTAGTATTCTCCGGTTATCTTGCTGGGTTGTATCTTCCGGAGGGCTTCTCTCAGCTCCTTTGCACGGAAGCAGTATACGCCGGAATTGACTTCCTTTACCCTGCGTATCTCATCGGTTGCCTCTTTTTCTTCAACGATCGCTTTCAGAGTTATACCGTCTGCCTGACGAAGTATGCGTCCGTAGCCGAAAGGATCGTCTACGCTGGCTGAGACAACGGTGCAAACGCTGTCACGGCTTGCATTCAGTACGGAAGTGATTGTATCGGCAGATATAAAAGGTGCGTCGCCGTTAAGGATGAGCACCTGTTTTTCGCTGTTTTTTTCAAGAAAAGCATCGGCTGTCATCACTGCATGACCCGTACCCAGACGTTCGCTCTGGAACACGGTGGTGACCTCAAAGGGCAGGGAACCCAGGTATTCCTCGACATATTCTCTTCTGCTGCCGGTGACGACGCAAATATCGTCTATCCCGGCCTCTTTTACCGCATCGATGACCCACTTTATCAGGGGCTTGAAGAGCACCTCCGCAAGGACCTTGGGACGGTCGGAGTGCATTCGTTTTCCTTCGCCGCCGGCAAGAATGACGGCGCAAGCGCTGTTCTGCATAAAAAAACCTCCGTTGTATCAGAATGTGATTTTTGTCTATAGGTAATGGAGCTTACAGTCTCCGGTTTCCGGCAGCAGACAGGAGCGTTCAATAACGGTATGTGCCGGACCTTTGTATTCTATCATATTCCCCATGGAATTACAATATGTGCGGACCTTTTCGCATACTGTATCCGCAGGAAATGACCTCTCTGCCGGACAGGGAATATATATCATCGCACCGGCACTCGTATTCAAACATCCTTTTTGCCTCCGGTTCAAGTCCGGATACTTCCGCCGCCTTTGTGACGATGGGCAGAGACGAACTGCGCTTTATGTATTTCAGCGCTTCCCGTCCGTTTTCCGTAAAGCCCAGCACACGGATGTACAAGGGGTGTGGGGGAAGGTCGTCGTTTCTCATGCCGAGAAGGGCATGGATGAGAGCGCGCTTTATCCGCGCCATGGGATACCGCTTTGTCTTTGCCAGCTCCGTTATCTCCTTTACGGATGTGCCGGAGCGCACCGCTTTGTAAATGCGGTTTTCAAGACCCTCGCTCATTCCCGGAAGAAGTGAAAGCTCCTCTGGGGTCATGGTTCTCAGCCGGTAAAGCATTGCCTTTTCCAGCATTTCCCCCCGGGTCGTTCCCAGGGGCATCGTCATGTCTTTTTTTATAAGCTCGGCGGTGGATAAGGGTACAAAGGGCGTGATGTCATCGCCGTCTATGAGCATTTTTCTTATCTGTGAGCCGGAGGCATAATTGTCTTTGGTATCAGCACTGTGGTGTCCTGCTCCCATGCGGATTGCCG
>JBGUWL010000268.1:0-2591 GCA_045221075.1 Acutalibacteraceae bacterium | reverse complement strand
ATCTGCTCGTTTTCTTCAGGCGATACCCGGAACCCCACTGTGATATTTCTCCAACGATTGTGTTCGTCTCTGTTTTTTGCTGACATTTTACAAATCCACCTTTCTGAAATCATTGAGCTTGCTCGCCATATCCGTCTGTGTGGACGGGAACAGGTGAGCGTAGTTATACGTGATATTGATGCTTTCGTGACCGACCCGATCCGCAATCGCTACAGCCGAATATCCCATGTCGATCAACAGGGAAATGTGGCTGTGACGGAGATCGTGGATTCTAATCCGCTTTACGCCTGCGGCGGCTGCGCCACGGTCCATTTCATGGTGAAGGTAGCTCTTTGAAACTTCAAAGATACGGTCGTTTTCTCCGATCCCATAGAGCTGCTTCATATAATCCTGCATCTCGTCCACCAGAAAGTCCGGCATTACGATATCCCGGACGCTCTTGGGCGTCTTAGGATCGGTTATGACGTCTCTGCCGTCGATCCGCTGATAGGATTTCGTGATTGAGACCGTTTTGCGCTCAAAGTTGAAATCTGCCGGAGTGAGCGCCAGCAGCTCGCCCTCACGGATGCCGCACCAGTAAAGCATTTCAAAAGCATAGAAGGAAACGGGCTTGTCCATGATCGCAAAGGAAAACTTCTGATATTCCTCCTGCGTCCAGAAGAGCATTTCCCGGCTCCTGGCTTTACCCATGTTGCCGACCTTTGCCGCCGGATTCTCCTGCAACCCGTAATACTTCACAGCATGGTTGAAAACTGCGCTGAGCTGATTGTGCAGCGTTTTCAGATAGACCGGCGAATAAGGATTCCCGTTCTTATCCTTGCAGTTCAGCATTTCGTTCTGCCAGGCAATGACGTCTTTTGCCTGTATCTCGTTGATTTTTCGCTTCCCGAAATACGGGAGAATTTTCGTGCGGAGAATATGCTCCTTGGTATGCCAAGTGTTTTCCTTGATCCGGCTTTTCATATCTGCCGTATACGTCTCCACGAAGCTGGCAAAGGTCATATCCAGATCCGCTTTCGTCTTGTTAAGCTGTTCACGCTCCCATGCCAGGGCTTCCCGCTTCGTCAGAAAGCCCCGCTTTGTCGTCTGCTTTCGTTCTCCCTGCCAATCGGTATAACGATAGTAGACCTTCCATGTGTTTGTTTTCAGTTCCTTGTAGACTGCCATTCAAATCACTTCCTTTCTCTGGTTTCGGTTGTGCCGTAGCAGGTCTTTTCCACAAAGTACTGCTTGTTGACCCGTCCGGCGATGGTTAAGAACCCTTTGTCCTTAAGCTCTGCGTTAAGCTTCTGAACGATCTTGTAAGCGTAGGACTTGGAGATTCCAAGCGTTTCTGCCACTTCGTCCACCTTCATAAAAGTGTTGCTCGCCATGTTTTACCTCCTTCCGTTCCGTTCTTTATTCAGTTGTTTTCTTTAGTGTCGGAATACTTTCTTGCCGCCTTCCGATTTGCCCGGGCGGATGTGCCATTACCGTGACACACGACGGTTGAAACTTAAACGATATTGTTTAGTTCTTGCTCATTATACTAAACGTATCTGTTAAAGTCAAGGGGTTTTCGAGAAAATCTTAAATATTTTTGCTTAAGATATCCTTGACACTCTTAAACGCTTCTGCTATAATGAACTCAAGTACATATGCAGGAGGGTTTTCCTATGGCTATTGGCGAAAGAATACGCTTTATCCGCAATCTGCGGGGCATGACGCAGAAATATCTCGGTACTTTGGTCGGTTTTCCGGAGAAGACCGCCGATATCCGCATGGCTCAATATGAGGCAGGCACCCGCACTCCAAAGGAAGATCTGACTAAAGCCCTGGCTGCTGCGCTCGATGTTTCTCCACTTGCTCTCAATGTGCCTGATATTGACAGCCTTTTCGGTATCATGCACACCTTGTTCGCTCTTGAGGATCGTTATGGTCTCGTTGTCGAGATCAAAGACGGGGAAATCCTTTTCCGCATTGACCCTCGCAGGGGAAAAGAGGCAGCCCAGCTTTCTGAACAGGTTTCCGCATGGGCAATCATTGCAGAGAAGTACCATGCCGGAGAGATCAGCAGAGATGAATATGACAAATGGCGCTATTATTATCCCGAGTACGATGACACACAGATCACCGCAAAAGTACCCTCGCAGGAGCTGAGCGATGCCATGGTTAAGGCGCTCAAGAAGAGACTGAAGGATTGACATCTTTATCCACTTCCTTTCCAGACAAAAGAAAAAGAGCTAACTGATCCAACAAAAATCAGTTAGCTCTTTATTTATGAGTAATGCTTAAAGTGTTGTCAAAACGTTGTCACGAGGCTGCTTGAAGCCTCAAAAACCCAGTATTTATGCGGGTTTGCAGCGTTTCATGGATTATTCCCACTCGACCGTTGCCGGGGGCTTTGACGAGATGTCGTAGACCACGCGGGACACTCCGGCCACCTCGTTGGTTATGCGGCTGCTGGCCCTTTCCAGCACCTCGTAGGGAAGGCGTGTCCACTCGGCGGTCATGAAGTCGTCCGTGGTGACGGCGCGCAGAGCCACGGTGTATCCGTAGGTCCTGGCGTCTCCCATTACGCCTACGGTGCGGGTATCGGTAAGCACTGCAAA
>JBGUWL010000267.1:0-2803 GCA_045221075.1 Acutalibacteraceae bacterium | reverse complement strand
AATAAACGACCGTCCGGTCACAAGATGTCCCCTTTGCAGGAGTCAGGCCGAGCTTTCTTACAAGCAGATAAAGGTCAGGGAAAAGTACCGCAGCATCAGCGAAGAGGAACGCAAAAACCACTCCTTTATCAAGGGTCCCGTTACAGAGATCACCATGATCGGTGTCAGGAGCGGCTTATACGGCACTATTTTAGGGGGAATATTCATGTTCCTGAGCATATTCCTGCCCATGTTCCACTATATGCCATGTTTTCCGGGAGCAGTTGCGGGCTTCTACGCAGGGTATCACGCAGGAAAGCTGGATAATATGTACTCTCCGGCAAAGCTCACACTTGTAACGTTATCTTCACTTATCTCACTATTCACCCTTTCGATCCTCAACGTATTTCTTTTAAGCGCAGGGTTCAAGCTGATAGGTCTTCCCATAGGGAATTCCTCCGTCTACTTCAACATGGATGTGATCTGTACGAATATTATCCTGGGTCTTGGAGGATACTTCCTGGGGGAGCTGGTCGGCAACCACATGGGATACAACACCATTTAAGGGTACGCAGCCTTCCGACTATCCGTTATTCACTTCTCTGAGCGGTATATGGAGCATTTCGTTTTCAGTCAGGGAGCGCTTTACTCCTCACTCCACACTCCACACTCCACACTCCACACTCCACACTCCTCTACACTAAAATTCCACATTCCACATTTTTAAAACTCCTGACTCATAACTCATAACTGAAAATCATTCTGTCTTGTGCTTTGCTGCTGCAAGCCGATGCCCATAAAATATATACCGTATCAAAACGGCGCTGTCCCGAAAACCCGGGGCAGCGCCGCATCATTTCCTGTGGTATCCTGCACTGCAGGACGTCAAGAAACAGATATTATCATTTTGTTACAAGAGCCATGGTATCCCTTGCGATAACAAGCTCTTCGTTGGTGGGGATGACAAATACGTCAACAGAGGAATCCTCCTTTGAGACCTTGCCTTCCTTGCCGCGGATCATCTGATCGTTGAGATCGTCGTCGATCTTTACGCCCATGAATTCAAGGGCGTGGCAGACATTGCTGCGGTGTGAGCACTGGTTCTCGCCGATACCTGCGGTGAATACGATGGCGTCAACTCCGCCCAGAACGGCGGTATAGCTGCCGATGTACTTAAGAATGTCGTATTCAAGGATGTCAATGGCAAGCTGCGCTCTCTTGTTGCCCTCAGCGGCGGCAGAGCATACGTCACGGTCATCGGAGGATACTCCGGACACTCCCAGGAAACCGGACTTCTTGTTGAGAAGAGTGTCCATTTCTTTTGCGGAGAAGCCTTCCTTGTCAGCGATGAAGGTCACAACGGAGGGATCAAGAGAACCTGTTCTGGTGCCCATCATGATACCGTCAAGGGGAGTAAGACCCATGCTGGTGTCGATGACCTTGCCGTCCTTGATGGCGGTGATGGAGGAACCGTTTCCAAGATGACAGGTGATGACCTTTATGTCCTTGAGATCCTTGCCCATCAGCTCTGCGCAGCGCTGTGAAACATAGCGGTGAGATGTTCCGTGGAAGCCGTAGCGGCGGACTGCGTACTTTTCATAATATTCGTAGGGAACAGGATAGATAAAGGCCTTTTCGGGCATGGTGGAATGGAAGGCAGTGTCAAATACTACCACCTCGGGCACCTTGTCGCCGAACACCTCAAGGCAAGCCCTGATACCCTGAACATGAGCGGCATTGTGAAGAGGAGCCAGCGGGATAAGGCTTTCGATGCCCTTGATGACTTCTTCGGTCACGATCACGGACTCGCTGAACAGAGCACCGCCCTGCACTATGCGGTGACCAACGGCGGATATCTCATCCAGGGACTTTACAACGCCGTATTCCTCGCTGATGAGGGCGTTTTTGATCTGGACAAAGGCCTGGGTGTGGTTTGACATTTCTACATCCGTCTCAAACACTCTGCCGTCGCCGGTGGTGTGCTTGAAGTGGCCGTCAATACCGATCCTTTCGCAGTTTCCCTTGGCAAGCACGCTTTCATCGGTCATATCGATAAGCTGATATTTCATTGATGAGCTGCCTGCGTTGATGACAAGAATTTTCATTTTGGGATTCCTCCTGTTTTGTTATTGCAAAAATGGAACTATATATATATAATATAATACAAATCCGCCGCGAATTCAACATTTTTTTCGTCCGGTCAGCGATTTTTTCTCTGTGAGTTTTATGTGAGGTATGTATGAATATTTTTTCACTTATCTGTGAGTTCGACCCCTTTCACAACGGGCACAAATATCTTCTTGACTATATGCGCACAAAGGGCGCCGACTGCATTATCGCCTGCATGAGCGGAAACTTTACACAGCGGGGTGAGCCTGCCGCCTTTGACAAATATCTCCGCACAGAAGTTGCGCTGAAAGGCGGCGCCGACCTTATTATCGAGCTCCCGGTCAGCTTTGCCTGCGCGGGAGCGGAGCGCTTTGCCGGCGGAGGCGTTTTTCTCCTTGACTCCCTCGGGTGTGTTGACAGTCTGTTTTTCGGCAGCGAAGCCGGAAGCATTGACCGGCTGAAAAAGGCCGCGGATATTCTCGGAGACGAGGCACTCGGATCCTGCATATCCTCATTTCTTTCCGAGGGGATATCATACGCCGCCGCAAGAGAAAAGGCGGTGGAAAAGCTTACGGACACAGAAACAGGTGCGCTGCTCCGTCACCCTAACAACAATCTTGCGGTGGAATATCTCAAAGCGCTTTCCCGTCTTGACAGCAGTATAACACCGGTCACGGCGGTCCGCATGGGAGCAGGACACCACAGCACCGATACC
>JBGUWL010000266.1:0-12608 GCA_045221075.1 Acutalibacteraceae bacterium | reverse complement strand
TTCATTTCTGCCAGTGTCATCTGTCTGTTCATGTTTTTATTATATCATATTTTCAATGACTTCGCAATTATGCGGTGTTGCCTTAATTTTTCAGTTTACAGATCAGCAAATTACTATTCCTCCATAACAGGAGCCACTAAATGCAGCGGCTCCTGTTTTTTACAGCCGTAAAATAACCACAACAGCATACACCCTCTATCCGGAATGTCCGGCGAATCACCACGAAAGCATCCCCACTCCAGCTAATATCCGGTGCTTTGAGACCATCCGACAAATTACCTCCAAAGCACACACCCACTCCGCCATAATCCGATACTATAATACCGTCCGAAAATACCCGCATCAGCGCGCAACCCATCCCGCCGGATGCCGAAGTTTTTGTCAGAGCCGGCGCATAACAGCGGCAGAATACCGCCAGTTATGACCCGTAACCGGCGGTTTCCCCTATGGATATGCCTGTTATACAGCATTTTACACGAATCGTGTAGCGTTGGTGCGTGAGGGGCTTTTTGCGTTCTTGACACTGAAATTATGGAATGATATAATGGATGTTATATGAAAGGGGGAGTTCTATGGTCAGCGGTGCTGAAATAATGGTAAAATGCCTTCAGGAGGAAGGAGTAGAGATACTTTTCGGTTATCCCGGAGCGGTCATCTGTCCTTTCTTTGACGAATTGACCAAAACAAACATAAAAGCCGTACTGGTACGTCAGGAGCAGAACGCAGCCCACGCCGCCAGCGGATATGCAAGGGCTCTCTCAAAGGTAGGAGTTTGCGTTGCGACATCAGGCCCCGGCGCCCTCAATATGATAACCGGTATCGCCACCGCCTATATGGATTCCATACCCATGGTGGCAATAACGGGTCAGGTCAAAAGCGACCAGCTGGGACGTGACGTTTTTCAGGAGGCGGACATCACCGGCGCCTGCGAATCCTTTGTAAAGCACAGCTATCTTGTAAAGGATCCCGCAGATCTGCCCCGCATATTCAAGGAAGCCTTTCATATTGCGGCCACAGGCAGACCGGGTCCGGTGCTTATCGACGTTCCCGTTGATGTGCAGCAGGGCATGGTGGAGGAGTTCGTATATCCCGAAAAGGTGAACATAATAGGCTACAAGCCCAGCGTTTCCGGTCACCCCATGCAGATAAAGCGGGCTCTTGATATTCTTTCCCAGTCAAAGCGTCCGGTCATCGTTGCCGGAGGCGGCGTACTGACGTCAGGAGCAAAGCCCAGGTTCAGGGATTTTGTCAAAAAGACGAATATTCCCGTTATTTCCACCATGATGGGCATAGGCGTAATGCCCTCTGACGATCCGCTGTATGTGGGCATGATAGGTTCCCACGGGCGCAAGGCCGCCAACAAGGTCATCCACGATTCCGACCTCATTATCGTGTGCGGAGCCAGAGTCGGCGACAGAGCCGTGGCTTCACCCGACCAGATGACACAGAACACAACGGTCATACATATCGACATCGACCCCGCCGAGATCGGCAAGAACATGAAAACCAACATCCCCATCGTGGGAGATATGAAAAACGTGCTTTCACAGATGCTCAGGGACGTTGAATACACCGCCCCGGATGAGTGGAACGCACAGATACAGGTCTGGAAAGAGGAGCTTGCTCCCGAATACAAGTCCTTTGAGGGCTATGTGGAGCCGAAGAGCTTTCTCGAAAAGCTCTCGGGAATGCTCAGGTCAAAGGCGATACTCATTGCTGACGTAGGACAGAACCAGATATGGTGCGCCAACAGCTACAAAATGTCCGACGGCAGGTTCTTCACCTCCGGCGGCATGGGCACAATGGGATATTCCGTTCCCGCCGCCATCGGCGCGAAGTTTGCAAGACCCACAAGAGACGTTGTTGCAGTCTGCGGCGACGGCTCCTTCCAGATGATGTTCAACGAGCTTGCAACCATCGTACAGAACGGACTCAACGTCAAGATAATCGTAATGCGCAACACCGTTCTGGGAATGGTGCATGAGCTGCAGGATGTCTTCTACGGCAGCCGCTATGCGGTGACGGAGCTTGACGATATGCCCGACTTCACACAGATCGCTGCGGCCTACGGCATCGACTCTGCCGTTGCTTCATCCAACGAAGAGGCTGAGCTTCTTGCAAAAAAGATGCTCAAAAGCGACAGATCCTTTGTGCTTGTGTGCAACGTACACCCCAGCACACCGTCAAGATAAGGAGGACAGAAAATGAAATACACTCTTTCGGTTCTCGTGGAAAATCATGCCGGCGTTCTTTCAAAGGTCTGCGGACTCTTTTCAAGAAGAGGCTTCAACATTGACAGCCTTGCGGTGGGCATCACCGAAGACAGCAATATCTCACGCATCACCATCGTTGCCGACGGCGATGAGTATATTATCGAACAGCTTGAAAAACAGCTCAACAAGGTCATCCCCGTCATAAAGGTGCGCACCTTTGCACAGGATGAGTTCATCAGCAGGGAGCTTTCGCTTATCAAAGTGAACTGCCCCGCAAAGCAGAGACTCGACATCATGAAGATCGCCGAGCTTATGGACGCAAAGATCGTTGACGTTTCGGTCAATACCATGACCCTGCAGTTTGCAGATACTCTGGAGCGCTTTGAAACGCTGACAGATCTTCTTAAACCGTATGGCATCCGTGAGATCGTCAGAACAGGTACGGTGGCAATCGAAAAGGATTCCGCCGCATCCCGCAGATGACGGTTTAACGAATTTCATAAATAAATCAAATACCGCCTCTCTGTACAGGAATTGCGGAGAACGACGGAAAATATCTTTGGAGGTCATTAAAATGCCAAAAATCTATTATGAATCCGACTGCGACATCAACAACCTGAAGGGCAAGACCGTTGCCATCATCGGCTACGGCAGCCAGGGCCATGCTCACGCTCTCAACCTGCGTGAAAGCGGCGTAAATGTTATCATCGGTCTTTACAAGGGCAGCAGACGCTGGGACCATGTAAAGGAAATGGGCTTTGAGGTATACACCACTGCCGAGGCCACTCAGAAGGCTGACGTTATCATGATCCTCACCCCCGACGAGAAGCAGGCTGACATCTTCAGAAACGATATCGAGCCCAACCTGACCGAAGGCAAGGCTATTGCTTTTGCACACGGCTTCAATATCCACTTCAAGCAGATCATCCCCCCCAAGTTCGTTGACGTATTCATGATCGCACCCAAGGCTCCCGGCCACACTGTACGTTCAGAGTATGTTGAGGGCAAGGGTACTCCCGCTCTTGTTGCAGTATATCAGGATGCTACCGGTCACTGCCTTGACACCGCTCTTGCATACGGTGCAGGCATCGGCGCAGCCCGTGCAGCAGTTATGGAAACAACCTTCCGCATCGAGACCGAGACCGACCTCTTCGGCGAGCAGGCTGTTCTCTGCGGCGGCGTTACCGCTCTGATGCAGGCAGGCTTCGAGACTCTGGTTGAAGCAGGCTACGCTCCCGAGAATGCATACTTTGAGTGCATCCACGAGATGAAGCTCATCGTTGACCTGATCTATTCCGGCGGCTTCTCACTGATGAGATACTCAATCTCCGACACCGCTGAGTTCGGCGACTACGAGACCGGCAAGCGCATCATCACCGACGAAACAAAGGCCGAGATGAAGAAGGTCCTTGCAGAGATCCAGGACGGCTCCTTCGCCACCAAGTGGATCGCAGAAAACAAGAACGGCAGAGCTCACTTCAACGCTACCCGCGCTCTCAAGGCTGAGCATCAGCTTGAGCAGGTCGGCAAGGAGATCCGCAAGATGTACTCCTGGTCCCAGAAGGAAAACAAGTACGCTGACTGATCCCCTCCACATACACAGTCCCCACAGGCACCCCACCCGGGGTGCCTTTTTATGTTGGGACTCTGTGTTGGGACTCTGTCCCAAACCCTGCCGGGGGAAACCCTTTTTTAAAAAAAAGGGTTATCCCCCGGACCCCTTTCCAAAAAAACTTGTGTTTATGTATAGGGAATGATACCAATTCCGGATTATAAAGTATAAAAGCCTTCCCATCGAGGGGAATGAGTGACGCTGATTGGATGGCGGAACTTATGCAAAGCAGGTGACACGAAGTGTCGGGTGAGGTGAACGCCAGGCACGCCGAATAAATGAGCATGGATGGAATACAAAGAATAACTATCAAATATCTCCTTGCTGTTACTGACTGTATATAACCGATACCCAAATTGTCAAATACTCATGATGATTTCCTCCCAAAAAAACACGGAGCCGGAAAACCCGACTCCGTGAGAGCGTTTATATGTGTATCGGCTTCATTCAACCAACAGCCTGATACAAAAATTCTGATGTATATTTATATAATAACCAATACCCCTTTGATCAGCATATTTTATCCTGATCATCTTTTCGAAGCGCTTAATTCCACTTTCCACTTTACAAAATTCCACATTCAACTCCTAACTCCTCACTCCTAACTCATAACTGATATAATTCCACATTAAAAAACTCCTCACTGCAGCCCCCGCCAAATTCATCAAGGAGCGAAAATGCTTCCCCGTATGGTTTTGGAGACCTCCACCTTGATTGGCTTTTCCACAGGGTCCTCCGGGTGCATATGGACGCTCTGCACAAGTCCTACTCCAAGATACAGACAGGCCACAGACGTTCCTCCCGAACTGAAAAACGGCAGCGTGATGCCAACCACCGGAAGTATTCCCAGAACCATCCCAAGGTTGATAAGCACCTGTACCCCCACAAGGGCAAAGAATCCGATACAGATGTTCCTGCCAAGGGGATTGCATGCCTTTGACGCCGTCATCAGCACACGTATGAGTATCAGCGCAAACAGAAGCACAATGGCGGAGCAGCCGATAAATCCCAGCTCTTCCCCCGCAACTGTGAATATAAAGTCGTTCTCCTGGTAAGGCACCACATCTCCCGCAACACGGGGACCGTTGAAAAGTCCCTTTCCGTAAACTCCTCCGGAGGCAATTGAAACCTTGCCCTGATACTGCTGCCATCCAAAGGTCTTGAAGGTGGCATCGTCTGCGCCGAAAAGCACCATCAGTCGGTTCTTCTGGTCATCGTTGAGCATCTTCATCCATACGAAAGGCACGGCTCCGATGACCGCTGCAAGAAGCACAATAAAATACCTCAGCTGCACTCCGGCAACAAAGGACATTATCAGAAACATCAGCGCAAATACCAGCGCCGCTCCGTCGTCACCCTGAAGGTGTATCAGTCCCACCGGAACCATTGCATGAAGCAGAAGCGTCAGCACTCCGAAAAAGGTTTTGAGCCTCTCTTTTTCCACAAGATAGGCAAGGTGCTTTGAAAAAGTCAGGATGAAGCATATCTTCGTCAGCTCCGAGGGCTGAAACGTCACTCCGCCGGGAAGCTTTATCCAGCCTACGTCATCCGTTCCGCTGACCTGTATCCCGATAAAAAACACGGATACCGTAAGCAGCAGCGAAAACCCCGCAATAAACCACCACAGCTTTGCAAGGTAATTGTAATTTATCAGTGAAATGACCACGGCAGCAACATATCCAAGGCATACCGCAATGACCTGGGTGCGCAGAAAGTTTGTGTCTCCGTCACGCTGCTGGCTGGCAATGAGCAGAAAGCCATACACTGACGCAATTATGGTCAGCAGCCAGAAGGTCTTGTCGGTGCGCCTGAAGTAGTCGATGATGCCGCCAAAAAAAGCCTTTACCATCAGCATTTCCTTTCCTTTGTTATTCTTCTGTTATTATATAATCAATCGGCCCAAAGTGCAATAGCGAATAATATCGAATTCTTATCAGTGACCGGCGCAGAAAGCGGGATTATTTCACAAGAAAATCCACAGAATTTAAACAAAATGAATGCCGGACAACGAAAAAAAAGGACTGCCGAAGCAGTCCGGAGGGATGGGGTGTTATTTGTGCAGATCAGAAGTTGTATCTCTGCCGTTACAATAGTTTTCGCATGACGGCCTGCCCATTTTCCCTTGCGGTTTCTATAAATCCCGCTTTTTGATAAAGGTGATAAGGACCTTGGAAATCAAATTCATTTAGCTGTTCTGAGAGTCTGGCATATCCTTCAACAGCAGCGTATCCTTTTGATCCGGCGTCCGTACAGACTCTGTTGATGAACGCTGACGCAATACCCATTCCCCGATATTCCGGTGCGATCTCAAAGCAGACGATCGACATTGTTTTTCCGCAAGTGATGTTCCTCGCAAATTCAGGAACAAATCCCACATAGCTGTCTATATCTGCCGCATTGCACCATCCGATCGACAGATCTCCGTCATAGGCCAGGTATCCGTGGATCATATTCTGATCAAGCATTTCAGCCGCATACTTGCGCAGCGTCTCTTTCACGCCAAATGACCCGAACTCGCTGACCATCTTTTTGATCTGCGCCTCATCCTGATTGGGGGAGGTACAATAGCATGGCCCGTTCGGATTATCATCCGTAAACGCGCGATGATCGAAAAAATCAAGATAATCGGCGTTCAATTCAAATGTCAATGGCCGAATGACAATTGTTTTCATCAGATATCCTCTCCATATAAGAAATTCCGATCTATCGTATTAATGATATTATTATCATAGCACAAACAAAACTAAAATACAATGTCGCCCCATATGAGCGCCGGCTATGCGCCAGCCGAAAAGTGACCCTTTATGGGTCACGGCGGCGGATGTTTCCGAATATGACGTGCCGTCCGGCGCGGGAGAAAAAGTATCCTGCTCGTGTTCAGAGCGAAACGTAGTTGAGCGACAGCGCAAACACGGGAGCGCAGGCTCTGCGCCGGCCGAAAAGTGACCCTTTATGGGTCACGTCGGCGGACGGTGAGGGTATATGACGTGCCGGCGGCAAGCGCAGTGAAACAAGTGCCCTTGGGGTACTGCCGCACCCTATTTCACGCTCACATTCAGCAGCATCTGGAAGTCATGTGCCGCGATTACGGCTGTATTCGGGTAGATTACGAATAAACAGGCACGCCAAAACATGAACAGCAAAGAAATTATGAGGTTCATAAGAAAGCAGCCGGAAAGTGACCCGATTAAGGGTCACGTCGGCGGATGGGTATGGTATATGACGTGCCGGCGCAGAGCCTGCGCCCCCTACCTCGCGATTCGATTCAATGACGTCCGTTAGTTTTGCGCCGCGATTAAGACTTTTTCCGTGTCGGTATATTATTATATTATTGCCGTGGGAGTAAAAGTATCCTGTCCGTATTCAGAGCGCAGCGCAGCGGAGCGACCGCCGCGAATCGTCCAGTGCGGTCACGCACCGGCGGCTCACTGTCAACGAAAAGCTTCTGAAGAAAGGTAAGACGTGGAACACGGCAGCCAAAGCAAACCTTTATGGTTTGCGACGCGGTCGAATGTTATAGAATTGCTTGCGTTGGCACATGGGACCGGCGGCTCGCCGGCGCTTTGACAAATGGGGGAGATGGATGTATAATATGGTAAAGAACAGGGGCTGACCTTGAGCTACGGGGAGGAACGGACGATGAAGATAGAAAGGCTGATAAACGCCGCACAGGAGAAGGAGCTGCCTGACCTGGTGCTGAAAAACGGAAATGTGGTAAACGTGTTTACCGGCGAGATAATACAGGGCGACGTTGCCGTCGCGGACGGATATATCGTGGGTATCGGAAGCTACCGCGGAAAGGAAGAGCGGGACGTTTCGGACCAGTATGTGGTCCCCGGGTTTGTCAACGCACATCTTCATGTTGAGTCCTCAATGGTGACTCCGGCGGTGTACTCCATGGAGGAGCTGCGCCACGGCACAACTACCCTCATAACCGACCCCCATGAGATCGCTAATGTGGGCGGTCTTGATGCGCTGAGGGATATACTTCGTTCGGCTGCCGCAAGCCCCGCAAACTACTATGTCATGCTGCCCTCCTGCGTTCCGGCAACGCCCTTTGAACATTCCGGCGCCGTCCTTGACGCCCATGATCTTGAGATGCTCAGGATCGACCCCCTTGTGCTGGGGCTCGGCGAGATGATGAACGCCCCGGGAGTCATCAATAACGATAAAGGCGTGATCGAAAAACTGAAAGCCTTTTCCGATATGGTAACAGACGGTCATGCGCCCATGTATTCCGGAAAGGCGCTGAACGCCTACGCCTGCGCCGGTATTGATACCGACCACGAAAGCGTGGATTATGAAGAGGCCGTAAGGAAGCTCCGCTGCGGGATCGCCGTGCTGGTGCGCGAAGGCTCCGCCTCAAAGAATCTTGAAGCAATAATAAAGGGCGTTGTAAAGAACGGCACCGACACCTCAAACATGGCCTTCTGCACAGACGACAAGCACCTTGCGGACATCCGCCGGGAGGGTACCATAAGCCACAATATCCGGCTTGCGGTGCGGTGCGGTCTGCCCGTAATAAAGGCGATACAGATGGCCACCATAAACGCCGCAAGGATATACGGGCTCCGGGACATCGGAGCGGTCGCCTGCGGGTACCGGGCCGACCTTGTTGTACTGAGCGACCTTGAAAACGTCACCATCAGCAGTGTGTACAAGGACGGAAAACACATCTCGATGATACGCGCACCAAGGCTGACCGATTTTGAAGCAAGAAAGGACACATGGGCGCACCCCCTGCGCTCCGTATGTCCGGCTCCCCTGCCGGAGGACGCCTTTGTGATAAAAGAGCAGGAGGAATATCCGGTCATCGGACTTGTGGACAATCAGATCGTCACCCGCCATTTACGGATGACCCATAAGCAGGTCACGGAGGGTCTGAAAAACGGCACCGTGAGAAAGATCGCCGTAATAGAAAGACACCACGCAACCGGCAGCTTTGCCTGTGCCTACATAACCGGATACGGACTTGACCACGGCGCTGTGGGGACCACCGTTGCCCATGACAGCCATAACATTATCGTACTCGGCGACAACGACGGCGATATGTTCCGCGCCGTTGAGGAGCTGAAAAACATCAACGGAGGATACACCATCATAAGGGACGGACAGGTAATGGGTTCTCTCCCCCTTGAGCTGGGAGGTCTTATGAGCCTTAAAAGTGCCGACGAATTCATCCCCATGCTTGACGACATAATATACCTTGCCCATCAGCTTGGCGTAAATCCGGAGATCGACCCCTTCATCACACTGTCGTTTACGGCCCTGCCCGTAATACCCCAGCTCAGGATAACGGACTGCGGTCTGTTAGATGCGGAAAACTTCCGCTTTCTGTAAAAGCACCGCCGACAACCGAGAATATCACCGCGCTGTCTGCGGGGGATTTCCGCTTCCGTAACAGCACCATCGACAGCCGATAATAACTGCGCTGTCTGAGGGGTTCGCTTCCGTAACGGCACCATCGACAAACGATAATAACCGCGCTGTCTGCGGAGGATTTCCGCTTCCGTAACAGCACATCCCGCACAAGGGCAAAGGAGGATTTACATTGAAGAAAATACACAGGTTAACCGCACTGATGGCGGCAGCGGTTCTTCTCTGCGCCGCAGGCTGCGGTACAAAGGAAAAGGAAAAAACTGCCGGAACCCAATCATCTGCACCCACTGAAACGGCATCCGTCCCCGAGCCCGTTTCGGAGAAGGAGGAGGAGTCCAGCGAGGCTCCCCTGATACTTGAATCAAGCCAGAAGGAGTCCAGCGTCATCGAATTCAGTCTTGACAACAAAAGACCCTTTGACACCCTTGAAGAGTATCTTGAAACGGATTCCGCCAAGGAAATGATAGGCAGGATCAGCGGAGTGCAGGACAACGATGTCATCATCACCAGCGTCTATCCCGAGGACGACACAAAGCTGGTTTTTCAGCGCAAAATGCAGAAGGACTTCAACATGAATCTCACTGACGACTTCCTCAACAACATCGAGGACACCGTTGAAAACAACAGAGAGGTTTTTATCGACCTTGTAAACGAGCTTGAAAGCTGCATCAACAAGAAGGTCATCTCGGTTGTGGTGCGCTATGTGGACTTTGAGGACAATGTGGTTTACGAGCGGGAGTTTGACAACAACGATCTTGAACCCGTGGAAAGTTCCTCAGAAGGTGACGGCGAGACATCCGACGGTTCCGGCGGTGAGTCATCATCGGACACAAGCAAACAGACTTCATCAGAAGCAAGCAAGCAGTCTTCATCCCAGTCAAGCAAGCAGTCTTCGTAACATTCGAGCAAGCGGAGTTCGTCAAAATCGGGCAAGCAGGTTTCTTCTGAGTCAGGCAAGCAGACATCTTCTGAATCAAGTAAACAGAGTTCCTCCAAATCAAGTAAGCAGACCTGACCGGATACAAGCAGGCAGGTTTTGTAACATTCAATCAAGCAGGCTTAGTCTGAGTCCAGCAAACAGCCATGACCGGATACAGACATAACGTCTCCCGACAGTCGCCCTGCATACCTTCGTCCCAATTATTCATAAACCATCCATCGATAAACTATCCATCCGCCTCCGGTCTGTCGGGGGCTCTTTTTTCTGATTAAAGGATACTCCGGAATCCGCTTAAAAAATATACAAAAAATTGGAAAAACTTAGAAAATATGTATTGAATATTTTGAAAAAGTTTTATATAATAGAATTGGTTAGGTATCTTGTGTGGGTTTGCCGGAAAAAGTGCAGAACCGGAGGTCCTTCGTCACCGTCACAGACAAAGCCCCCTTTTGCATCGTCAGCAGTCCCCACGGCAAAGAGCCGCGCTCAGGGTGTATCCCGGTACGTCCTGCGGCGGTCTCAAATTCAAAAAGAACGGAGAAATGATTATGAGAAACATTCTGTTTGTTGCGTCCGAATGCTATCCGTTTATCAAAACAGGCGGATTGGCTGACGTTGTCGGCGCACTCCCCAAAATGCTCAACAAGGATGAATTTGACGTCCGTGTGGTCATCCCCAAGTATATGTGCATCCCCTGGGAGTACCGTCAGCACTTTAACTATGTAGGCAGCTTCTATATGGATCTGGGCTATCTGCCGGATCACAAGTATGTTGGCATCATGGAGTATATCCACGAGGGCATACATTACTACTTCATCGACAACGAGGGTTACTTCGGCGGCGACACACCCTACACCAACAACCTCAAGTGGGATATCGAGCGCTTTACCTTCTTCAGCAAGGCAGCTCTTGCCATCCTCCCCACCGTGGGCTTCCGTCCCGACCTTATCCACTGCCACGACTGGCAGGCTGCCCTGACTCCCGTGTTCCTCCGCACCCTGTTCAGAGACAACAGCTTCTACTGGGGCATCAAGTCCATGATGACCATTCACAACCTCAAGTTCCAGGGTATCTGGGACATCGAGACTCTGCGGCGCTTTACCGCGTTCCCCGAGTATGTTTTCTCTACCGACAACATGGAGTTCAAAAAGGACGCAAATATGCTCAAGGGCGGCATCGTATTCTCCGATTACGTCACCACCGTAAGCGACACCTATGCAAACGAGATCCAGATGCCCTATTACGGCGAGGGTCTTGACGGTCTTATGCGCCACAAGAACCCCAACCTCTGCGGTATCGTAAACGGCATCGATTACGAGGTTTACGCTCCCGGAATGGACATCCAGATATACAAGAACTACACCACAAAGACCTTCAAGGACAAGGTGTTCAACAAGCGGGGACTTCAGCAGGAGCTGGGTCTGCCTGTTGACGACAACAAGTTCATGATGGGTATTATCTCGCGTCTTACCGACCAGAAGGGTCTTGACCTTATCAAAAACGTCATCGAGCAGATCACCGACGAGCACACCCAGTTCGTTGTTCTCGGAACCGGCGATCCCGATTACGAAAACCTGTTCCGTCACTATCAGTGGAAATATCCTGAGCGTGTATCGGCAAACATCTACTACTCCGACAACCGCGCCCACAAGCTCTACGCCGCTGCGGACGCCATGCTCATGCCCTCCCGCTTTGAGCCCTGCGGACTTACCCAGCTCATCGCACTGCGCTACGGAACCGTGCCTATCGTCCGTGAGACCGGCGGTCTTAAGGACACCGTACAGCCCTACAACTGGTACGACAACACCGGCACAGGCTTTACATTCTCCAACTACAGCGCCGACGAGATGCTCAGCTCCATCAACTACGCAAAGACCGTATTCTTTACCCAGCGTGACCGCTGGAACGAGATCGCCGTCCGCGGCATGAGAATGGACTACTCCTGGGCTAACTCCGCCCACCGCTACGAAGACCTATACCGCTGGATCATGTCCTGGTGGTAAGCGGCGAGCCGCCGCTCCCGTGTTCGCACTGTCGCTCCGCTGACGCTGCGCTCTGAACACTGACAGGATAGTATTACTCCCGCAGCGGACGGCACGTCATATACCTTCTATTTCCGCCGACGTGCCCCTGAACGGGGCACTTTCCGGCTGCTTTCTACAGGCAGCCGGTTTTTTGCGCCCTATATGATTCGGCGTG
Organism: Acutalibacteraceae bacterium; assembly: GCA_045221075.1. GTDB lineage: Bacteria > Bacillota > Clostridia > Oscillospirales > Acutalibacteraceae > UBA1213. Next base: position 265 of record JBGUWL010000266.1, on the reverse strand, counting down.
CCTGTTTAAATCGGATCATACAAATTATACTTACAAATACAAATATTATTAATTATTCACTATTAGTTATTCATTATTCATTGAGCGAGCAAAGCGAGCGTTTCCGACCGCACTGGACGTATGCCAACGCAGGCAGTTCTATCCCTTGCGACCGCGTCGCAAACCATAAAGGTTTGCTTTGGCTGCCGTGTTCCACGTCTTACCTTTCTTCAGAAGCTTTTCGTTGACGGCGAGCCGCCGCTCCCGTGTTTGCGGCGGTCGCTCC
>JBGUWL010000265.1:0-10147 GCA_045221075.1 Acutalibacteraceae bacterium | reverse complement strand
GTGGACTGTTTTTAGCTCAGAGCGGTGAGCGCGCCAGCGCGAGCCATCGAAGGCGAAGCCTTCGGTCAAGTCCTTCTGCCCCTGCCAAAACAAAAATCCTGACACTCGCATGTCAGGATTTTCGCTTTATATTATTCTTTTTAATTTCATATCAGGTTATTCTGCCAGCATCCAGTTTCCGTTGTCAGATTTAAAGATGCGTTTTGCCTTTTCGGCCCAAAGAACAGATCTCGTAAACAAAGTATTTACTGACGGACCAATGCGGCTTATTCCCATGAGATTGGCAGCGGCGCGAATAAGATCATCCTCCGACAGACTGAAGTTCAGCTCCAGCGCACGACATACAGCATTTGCCGCCTCCTGAACAGGAATATCAGCTGCATCCCTTTTGTTCTCTCCCTCGGAGCTGACGCGGAATCCTGTATATGTACTCGGGTTATGTGAGGCTTTCCAGTAGTACTTTGTCTCGCCATAAACCGTGTATTTAAGATTCAGGGATCTATAGACCTCGTTCATATAATTCTGGATCCTGCTTCCGGCCCGTGCAATCGAAAAGCTCTGTACCACCCGACGGGTCAGCAAGCTCTCACAAATCGGGCTCTCCTGTTCAAGTACCTTCAGGACGCGCTCCCGGACTAACCGGGAATTTCCATAGGACGGATCAACGAAACGGTCCGCAGATATGTTTGTGATCGGGAGTCTGGTGATCTGATACTGCTCGGTCGGATGTTTCTCAGCGATGGGGACCGGACTCACGACCCCTCTCAGCTTTGAATCACTGTCAGATGGAATTGTGTTTTCCTGTTCGTTAGCTGTCTCGGTTTCTGGGATAGTATCGGGAATAACTGTTGAGTCTGCTTTTTGGGCTTCTTCCTCTTCAATGGTTTTTAATGAATTCAGCACCCTCTCAATTTCTCTGCTGCTGTTATCCCACCAATCCATGGTCCAGATTCGTATGATGTGCCAGCCAAGACCCTCAAGAACATTGATCTGAGCGATCTCCCGATCTCTTGTTGTTTTGGCGTTTTTATATCCGGCTCCGTCGAGCAATATGCCAAGAAGGTATTTTTCAGGATCCTTCGGGTCAATAACACCGATATCGATCTTATATGCTGAATCACCGATCAGCTGATCCGTCTCATATCCGTGATCATGCAGTACATCGCAAATCGACCTGACAATTCCGGCCGTGATCTCTTTTTCTGCTGACGCGGTGTTTTCTGTTTCCGAAAGGCGGTCGCCTGCGGCAAATTCCATAAATTCCTTCAGCGCCGCCACACCCTCTGCGCTTGTGCGTGACAGATTGATCTGATCAGGTGTCAGAGTTGCGTAAACTATCATTTCATATCTTGCCCGGGATACGGCAACATTCAGACGGCGCCAGCCTCCGTCACGGTTCAGGGGTCCGAAATTCATGGATACCCTTCCGTCCCGATCAGGACCATAACCGACAGAGAACAATATAACGTCACGCTCATCACCCTGAACATTCTCAAGGTTTTTGATGAATACAGGCTCTTTTGAATTATATGCCCATTCCTCAAGCTGCGGATCATCCTTACAGGCTTCTGTCAGCAGGTCATCTATCAGGTTCTGCTGGGAAATATTGAAGGTTACCACACCAACACTCAGTCCGGAACACTCAGGATCATGGCAGCGTCTTTTCAGTTCGCTGACCACGGCCTCTGCTTCGGCGCGGTTGATCCTCTTTCCGCCTCTCTCGAATACGCCGTCAACATGAACAAGATGTACCCGGGATTCCCTGTCATTGACCGATGGGAAGGTATACAGCTTGTTCTCATAGAACCGGATGTTGCTGAAGGCGATCAGGCTTTCGTGACGGCTCCTGTAATGCCAGAGCAGATGTGTCTGAGGCATATTCAGGGCAAGGCAATCGTCCAGAATGCTTTCCATATCCTCCGCATCCAGATGATCTTCATCCGTGGTATTGGAAGCAAAGAAGGATGTGGGCGGCATCTGTTTGGGATCTCCCACAATAACGGCGTTTTCTCCCCGGGCCAACGCTCCTATAGCCTTGCTTGTAGGCAGCTGGGAAGCCTCGTCAAATACGACCAGATCAAAGGGCTTGCGGTTGGGATCCAGATACTGCGCAACGGAGATCGGGCTCATCAGCATACACGGACACAGCTTTTGCAGAAGATTCGGGATCTGTTCAAAGAGTTTGCGAATACTTGTACCCCGTCCGCCGCTTTTGATCGCTCTCTGCAGAATTCCGGTCTCCGAGCTGCCCACAGACGCCTGCGTAAAGCTGGGGACCTGCGCTGCCAGCTTGCAGTAGATCTCACTCTTTGCAAGATTGAGCATTTCCTGATCGAGCCTCCTGAACTGAGCGATCTTCTCGTTGAAATCAGTTCCGGTGAATTCATTCAAGGCCTTGTCGGATTCGATCGCTTCGACCGCAAGACCCTTATATATTGCTTTTTTGTAAGCCGGTACGACCATGTCATGCTCAAGACCTTCTCTGTAAGCCTTTACTACAGGGTATAATCCGGCCTTTTCGGCATCATCACACACTCTGTTCCAGAGGACCCATTCACGCAGGTATTGCGCATGGGATGAAATGCAGTTGCATAATTCGTTCTGGGATGCGATCCAATTTGTACTGTTATCCGCCTTTATCTCCAGAAGTGTCAGCAACTTCCTTTTTGCCTGGAACATGGCTGACCAGGCATCAGACAGCCTGTGAGCGAGCTGAAGGGCATTTCTGTCACAGCCGTATGTTACCCTGAGCCTGTCAGCGCCGGCGAGACGGCGGGAATTCCGGATCGTATCAAGGGCTGACCTTGCCAGATCGGATATCTGTTTCCAATCCGTCCCTTCACCCTTATACATGGCTCCGAGACCGTATGAAAGCTCCGAGAGCAGCAGATCAGCTTCTTTTCTTTCCTGCTGATATGCAGCCAGATCAACGAAATCCTGCCTCAGGAACTGATCCTGTATAATTCCTTTTGACATGGGAAGGAGCTGCTTCCGGAATTTATTCATGCCAAAGATCTTTCCAAGGAACCACTTTGCGGAAATACTGTCATATGAAGCCAGCAGTGCATTTCCGTCCGCCTGCAGGAAGCTGTCGTTCCATCGTTCATATAGTTTTGCCTTGTATGCTGCGCTGTTCAGCTCATGCTGAGACAGTACCTGAACCCGGCTCAGGTATTCGTCCGGATTTTCCATCCTGATCCAGGACTCCGGATAATATTCAAAAGAAACCAGACATTGGGCATTTATAACCAATTGCCCGATATCATTGAAGCCGAACGGTACTGATGTATTTATTGCGCCTGCGAAGGATCTGATGCTGTTGTCAAGAATATTCAGCGTTTGTCTGTATTCATCCGCGTTTTCGGTTGCTTCACGCCGCAGCTGCTGTGAAAAGCTCTTGCAGCCCACGGGAGTGAGCGGATGTCCGTGGGGATGTCCTACGGCGCGTCCGGCAGCAACAAGGTTGTCAACAAGGGTGTTCATATCAAAGAGCTTTGCTGCCGTAACGGTTTTAAAAAAGTCTGAGGTGAATCCGTGAATGTCGGCAGCGGATTGATAAGCCTGATACTCATTTATTAGAGCAAACAGGGATTCGCCGCAGGTCTGCTGACGATGCAGGGCCGATGCGTAACTGTTAAGTTCCTTCCTCAGCCCTTCTATTCTGTCTGCAAGGGCGGCATACTCACCCGATGAACGGTATTTTGTGACCTCCGATGCAAAGCGCAGCTGTTCAAGAACATCTTTTTTCTTTGCTTTATTGGAATGCAGCTCCAGACAGAAGGGAGCCAGTCCGATAGCTGAAAGGCGCTTCTGAACGACCTCCAGCGCCGCCATTTTTTCGGCAACAAACAGCACTGTTTTCCCCTGAGACAGAACATGGGCGATCAATGCGGTTATTGTCTGGGACTTTCCGGTGCCGGGAGGTCCATGCAGGACAAAGCTTTTTCCCTCGCCGGCGGACTGGATAGCAAAAAGCTGTGACGCGTCAGCGGAGATCGGCAATAACACCTGATCCTCCGGAACCTGATCTTCTGTTTCCATATCTTCAGCCTGCCATGTGAGCTGATTCTCCATGAGGCTGCGGACCACCTTGTTTCTTGCAAGATCATCGGCTCTGTTGTGAATATCGTTCCACATGACGAAGCGTGAGAACGAAAAAATACCTAAGCAGGCGGATTCCAGAACATCCCAGCGCTTCTGATTCATTATGTCATGGCGAACCGTGGCAAAAACACGTCTTGTATCAATGCCCTTGGAATCCATAGGAAGCGGGTCCAGCCCGTTGATCTCGATGGAAAAATCCTGGCGAAGCTTCTCGAGCATAGTGATGTTGATCTGTGCTTCATCATCCCGCAGTCTGATAACATAACCGGAAGCAACGCTCTTTCTGACCATTTCTATCGGGACCAGAAGAAGGGGTGCATAACGCGGCTGTGTGCTTCTTTCCGTTTCATACCATTTCAGTAGGCCAAGAGCCAGATAGAGGGTATTGGCGCCGTTTTCCTCCATATCTGTCCGCGCGGACCGGTACAGATTCTTTAAGGAATTGGATAATTCGCTTTCGGTCAGCGCGGAACGGATGCGACCGTTTTTGAATTCGGAGCGCAGTAATTCCTGATACCCCTCAACGATGTGAAGCGACTCAAAACCGACTTTTCCTCCGGCGGGATACCAGTCTGTGGGGCGCGGTCCGATAGAGAAGTCGCCGCCGTCGGTGAGCGCATCCTCCAGATCGTCCAGGGATGACGATAACAGCGGTACCATCGTCTTGGTCAGGCGCATATTCAACAGAGTATTGCGCATTCCCAGATCAAGCAGCTTGCGTTCCCACAGGACCTTCTTTGAAAACTCCTGATCGTTTCTGTCCGATATTTCCAGCGCAGCCGCAACATACTCCGGCGCGCTTGTAAGTGAATCCGCATCCAGCTCGGGTCTTTCCACATGCCAGCCGTCCTCTTTCAGAACACGCACAGGCAGCGGTGAGATATGACTCAACCGGGTCCTGCGGATATCAATAAAGCATTCAATACCGTCTTTGCTCATCAGCAGGTATTCGGCAGCTTTACAGGCCTCGTCAAATTTTGTGTTCCTTCCTGCGGTAAAAAGGGTACACTCAACAACTGACAAGACCCTTGAACCCTCGGCAAGTCTCTTTGTGAGTAAAGAAACATCGTCCTGCACACACTCCGAAAAAGTCGATTCTTCAAGCCATAAGCCGGCAAAGATATGTCCTCTCTGAATTATCAGCAGGGGATATAAGCCTATGGCTTCCAGGCAGCCGGCGTACAGTAATGACAGATCCAGACAGGTCCCCATTTTCTGTGACAGCACCTCGTCGCACAAGCGGACCCTCTGCCCGGTGGCTTCAAAGCTTGCGGGTGGTTCTGCGTAGACTATATTCTGTTCCTGCAGCGCTTTGAATACGGCGGCTGCCTGCATCAGAACCCTGTTATTATCCTTTGACTGATATCCGTCAAGGGACGGATCCTTTGTCCATTCCTCCAGAAAACCGGCAGCTCTAGATATTATCATCTGTATCGCAGGATGGTTAGGTGTGACAAAGGAAGCCAGCAGCTCGGGGTAGATCCCGTATCCGTGCCATTCATTGAAGGCCAGGACCGAAACATCCACAGTTTCACTGCACAAGGCCTGACCGTCATGGAGCAGCTCAACAGTAAGAGTACCGGCGACTCTTTCCGTAAGTCCGGCCAGATATGCGGCATCCATTGCCAAAGAAATGTTTTTCAGCCCGAACCGGCTTTTGGCGGATATCAGATCTATACTCTTCCGATAGGGACGGCAAAAATCAGGCGTGGAAGTAATTTGTATCTCGGCATCAAAAATATCGTCTGAAGTGTTGTTATCGATCTGGACAGACCGGATCGCGGGCATACCGTTCTGCTGAAGGGCAAAGTTTATGACCGACAGACCTGAGACCTCTATGCGGATCTGTTCGCCGCTGAGGTAATTCGTCTCCTCCTCGGTAAGCCGGATATTCTCCGCTGCTTTTTCAGCTCTTTCGTGCCGATGAGAAGTGTCCGCCTGTGATGCGGCAGTGGGGATGGCTTCGATCCGCTCTGCCAATTCCTCCAGTTTTGTTTCCTGTTCCCGGATACGGGCCAGCAGATCGCTTTCCGGTGTGCTGCTGTCAGGTTCGGAGTATTCTTCAGGCTCATAACTCCAGTCGCCGTATACCTCCATAAACCATGTACAAAGGCGATGCGTCATTCTCAGAAGAGTTGCTGCGCGCTCAAAAGAATTCAATGCTTTATGTACCGCATCATTACGGCCCTTTCTCAGGGCATAAAGAATATTATCAATACTCTGGGGTATAAGATCGTTTCGTTTTGCGATCTGGATACGTTCGGCGTGCGTTGCTTCGTCGGGAACGGCTATACTCTCATATTTCAGCATCTCAAGTATCAGCCGCTCGCTCAGCAGGCCAAGCTTGAAAATACATGCATTGGGATCAGTATGTAAATATGCTTCGGCAGTTTCCCCTAACTGTGCCATTTCCGGCCAGTATGCTTCCATGAATTTAAAATTTGACTTCATAATCATTCCCCTCTGACATCAATTAATTAAACACTGATCGTTCAGCTTCAAGGCAATACCGCGGCGCAGAGCCTGCGATCGCCGGTCACGCCGGATATGCGGGATTTTCGGGATCATCTATGAATCTATTATAGCCCGATTTATAAAAAAAGGAAATACAGTTTTTGAAATATGTATGAATAAAATAATAAAATCACGCGTACTGAACCTCCGTGATTCTGAGGGAGAATAATCAGTCCGGCGGAGTAAATCAGACCCCCGGTATACAAAAAGCAGCAGCAGATATTTTAAGGTTTGTTTGTTGAATCCATTAACATAATATGATATAATTCTGTTGTGAGTATATAAAAGAATTTATTTACTAAGGAGAGTCGCCGCAATGAAGAAAGCCGAAAGTATATCCCCTGAAGATCTTGACAGGATCTTTCCTCTTTATCATGATCTTTATGCCGATATGGAAAACGGTCTGGATCCTCAGGCCTTTATGGATACCGTTGAGAATGCCCGTAATTCCCTGGTGCCTGACAGTTCATATATTCAGGACAAGGGAATAAAATTTGAATTTGAAGATATGGACCGGGTACCAAAGGGAAGATTTACGGTAATGAGAAACGGCTTCCGCATGGAATCGATCTATATACCCTGCCAGGGAGCAGAGCGACTTCTGGTCATTCTGGGCGGAGCCCGTCAGTGGGGCGCCGACAAAACTCTCAAGCCTCTTCCGAATTTCAGTATGTGGTCATGGTGTGTAAGACTGAAAATGAATTATCTGTTTATCGAAGATCCCATGTACTATATGTTCCAGGATCCCCCTCTGATGCTGGGCTGGTACTACGGCACAAGGGAAACTGATCTGAGGGACTATATCGCCGACCTGATCAAAAGAATAGCCGACCTTGAGGGCTTCTCCCGCTCCTCCATAAAGCTGTACGGCATCAGCGGAGGAGGAAGTACTTCCATTGCCGTTGCAAGCCGGATCGGCGGCTGCTGCGCCATTGCAAACAATCCTCAGATAAATTTTCCGGAATATCACTATTCGGAAACCTTTGCAAAGATCACAGGTATTGATTTTACGGATGAGTGCTCAGACGGAGGCCGCAATGATCTGCTGGAAATGACGGACCGCTCGGATTCAAAGGTCCTTGTTATGATCAACGCATACTCCATAGAAGACACAAGTCTGCATCTTAAACTGATGACAAAGCGGTATGATTTTGTTCCAAGGCTTGGCCTTAACAGAGTCAGTGACAATATTGTGCTCTGGCTGTACGCTGCGCCCGGAGCGCCTCAGCCCCATACCACCACACCTACCGACTCGGTCTTTCACGCCTTGTTCTGGCTTACCGACATGATGCTTGAGAACAGGGACACGGAGCCTCTTCAGAGCCTGTTCCTTCTTATGAGCAACATTACATACAATGACTGGGATACAAAAAGAGTAATGTACAATTCTGAACTGGCTCATAAGGAACAGCTTGAAGTAATAAAAAAAGAAGCCCGTACGGCTTCCAAAAACGAGCTGCTTGAAACACTGCATACCGCAAGATTCGATATAAAGAACTCCGGTCCGGAGGGCAGCGATCTTGAACTTGTAAGCATATCTGACAGTGATGCGGAAATTACCCGTCCGGGGTGGTTCGTGAAAAACGGCGGCGGATGTATTATCCATTCATCTGCCGGAAGTCTTGATCTTGAAATGATATGCAGAAACGACGGCGAGCTGCTTATGACCCTGCGCGGAAAATATGTAAAGGACGCCGACGGCAGCAACCTGCCGGTATGGATAGATTATCAGAAGCTTTCGGTGAACGGCAAGAACGTAATTGAAAAACCGACAGCAATTTGTCATGACTATAATTTCAAATACCGCATTCCTGTCAGGGACGGCGAGACTCTGGATATCCATGTCGAATGGACAACACACAAAAAAGTCCGCTGACGGCGGACTCCGAGCACACAGGCGTGTGTATTTATACAGATCTCAGGATAACGTAATGTTCCTGTCATTCTTTATCAAGGGGGTTTCATTATGACTATCAGCGAATGTGCAGATAAAGCGGTATATCTCAAGCAATACGGAGGACATAACTGCTGTCAGGCAGTAACGGCGGCCCTTGCGGAGATGCTTGGGCTGCCGGGAGACGATCTTATTAAACTGGCATCAGGCTTCTGTGTGGGCATGGGAAACATGGAGGCGACCTGCGGCGCGCTTATCGGCGCTGGAATGATCGCCGGACTAATTACGGGCGGAGCGGGTACGGTAAGGTACACAAGGCGTATTTCGGAGAAATTCAGGGAGCGCTGCGGCGGCTCCATAACCTGTCGTGAGCTGAAGGGTATCGATACGGGCAAGGTGCTATGTCCCTGTGACGAGTGTGTAAGAAATGCGGTCCTTGCCTATAATGATATTTTCGGAGAGTGATCCGGACAGGAGGGTACTCCGAAGATGTTCTGTGCTATCCGGACGGACTTATGTTGAAGCAACAAGATGTTAATGTGACTTGTTGCTTCTGAATTTTCGGTTTATTTAAGAGCGCATGATCTGCGCCGGTGTTTTGCGTGGACAGCACTTTATATAGACTGCAGAATTTGTCTGCGCGTACTATCCGTTTAAGGTATCGGACGTAGATACTGACAAGGGATCATTGTCTGCGGCGGAATTATCTGAGGTATTTCCGTTGTAAGAAAAGAAGCCGACTGAAAGCAGCACTATTGTAAGTGCTATGGATGCTATTGCAACTACGGCTAAAATTTTCGGGAGTTTATCACCCATGGGTTTTGTTTCAGGCATGCCATAGGAATCCTCTGTGGTCAGCATATCGACCGAACACTGGTTTTCGTACTGGGCATGCGGATCATAAAAAGTATATCTCATATTTATACTCCTCTCATGATGTTTTAAGACAGCATGCTTTCTGGATAGATTATATTATTTTACTGAGGAACAGTCAAGTTACTGAGATACGCTTTTGAGAGAATGTTCGGAGTGATTATCTGAGCTTTAGGTTAATAATGTTGGAATTTTAGGGATTGACAAAGGCAATTTGATATGTTATAATACCCTTGTTACGGACCAATAGCTCAGTTGGTTAGAGCAACCGGCTCATAACCGGTTGGTCCGGGGTTCGAGTCCCTGTTGGTCCAGAAGCGAAAATCCTGTCACGTTAGTGGCAGGATTTTCTGCTTCTGTATTATTCATTCCTAAGTTTTAAGTTTTCAGTCTTAAGTAAAACGTGACAGGATTTTCCAAATGAATACTGAAAACTGAAGACTGAAAAATTAATAATGGTGGTTAGCTTTGCCCGCAAGCCGTCAAAGCTGAATATAATTACAAGAATTCAAATCCGACTGTAAATTACAAAACATATCTTTAGAAATCGCCCAGCAGTATTTCTGCGAGGCGTTTTTTCATATAATACACAAACCGTCCGACACTGAAATGTGTAGGGACGGTTTTTTTATTCGCTGTTTTCTTATCGCTCAGACCCTCTCGGGTTCGAATCCCTTTGTTTTTTTGCAATTAAAAATACTCCCACATCAATCAATGCAGGAGTATCATTCGGTTCCGGAGAGTGAGGGATTCGACCAAAGG
>JBGUWL010000264.1:0-4152 GCA_045221075.1 Acutalibacteraceae bacterium | reverse complement strand
ATGCCTTCGGTTACACCCTGCTCGTGGGTGTTATTGCCAACTTCATCATGGGCGTTGGCGCCTCCAGACTGATGCTTAAGTCTGCCTCAGGCTATAAGTTCCTGAGAAATAAAAGATTGTATGGAGGTAAGAAGTCATGAGACAAACATTCCATATAGACTTTGTCAAAAAGTCAAAGATCTTTTTCTGCTTCTCTTTGGGCATCATGCTTGTTTGCCTGATACTGAACATTTTTGTGTTCCCCACCCTGGTTGATATCCAGTTCACCGGCGGTACCATCATAAAGTACAGCTACAGCGGCGACATCAAGGACGAGGATATTGAGAAAGTCATCGACGACACTATCGCAAAGTCAGAGTCCCTGAAGAACGACAACATCTCCTACTCCTTCAATGACAACCTTGCAAAGGGCGAGCAGGACAACAACGACAGGATCGTCTCCCTGCAGTTCAACGGCAATAAGGCTGTTTCTGTCGAGGACAAGACCGCTATCACCGAGGCTCTTGAAAACGCTTTCCCCAACATCAGATACACCTACAAGGGCGATATCAAGGAAGACGACATCAAGAAGACCGTTAACGATGAGGTCGCAAAGTCCGATACTCTCAAAGAGGACAAGTTCGTCTTCACCTTCGGTGCAAACCCCGACAGCGGTTCCACAGACAAGAACACCAACATGGTGTCCATGCAGATGGAAAAGAACACTCCGGTTACCGCAAGTGACAGAAGCACCATCACCAGCGCACTGCAGACCGCATATCCCGACGGCAGCTTTACCGACAAGTCCGGAAGCACATTCAAAGAGGCTTCATCCTCTTCCGTTGATGCTTCAAAGGGTGCAAACTTCTTCTTCAAGTGTCTTGCAGCCGTTTCTCTGGCAGCCGTACTGATGATCTTCTATGTGGCCATCAGATTCCGTAAGATCGGCGGCCTTTCCGCCGGCGTTATGGCAGTCGTTGCGCTCATTCACGACCTTATCATCGTATACTTCGTGTTTGCAATGTTCCGTATGCCGCTGAACGACAACTTCATCGCCGTTGTTCTGATGATCCTGGGCTACTCACTGAACGATACCATCGTTATCTACGACCGTATCCGTGAGCTGAGAAAGAAGTCCAGTCCCAGAACTCCCATTGAGGATATCGTCAACACCAGCCTCAACCAGTGCATGGTAAGAACGATCTGCACATCTATCACCACCATTATCGCTATCGGTTCAGTGCTTACCGTATCGCTGATGTATAACATTGATTCTATCGTCAGCTTTGCACTTCCGATGATGATCGGTCTTATCTCTGGTTCCTACTCTTCACTCTGCATCGCGGCTCCCCTGTGGGTCATCTGGAAAAAGCATCAGATGAAGAAAAAGGCCGAAGAAAAGGCAAACGGCGCCTCAAAGGACAAGAAGTCCAAGAAAGCAGCAAAGGCACAAGCCGCAAAGGCAGCCAAGGCTGAAAGGGACGCAAAAAAGTCCGAGGTCTCCGATGATGAAATCAGCACAGCAAATGACACCCCTGACGAGGACGCTTCTCCTGCTGCTGAGTAAAATCGAATAAACTATCCAGGACCGGCTTTCGAAGATCTCTTCGGGCCGGTCTTATTATTTCTAAAAAAACCAAAATAATTTTGATAAAACTATAGAGAATTGTCAAAGTTTGTGGTATAATTATAGTGTATGGCACAGAGGGTCTTTACGGCTTTATAAAAAGCACTGTACTGCCCCTTGTGCGGAAAATATTTAAGGAGCTGACTTTTATGCAGAATATTTGGCATGATATGGACTCGTCAAGAATATCGCCCGAAAACTTTATGGTAGTTATCGAAATCCCAAAGGGCAGCAAGGCAAAGTATGAGCTGGACAAGCAGAGCGGCCTTCTGAAGCTGGATCGCATCCTTCACACTTCGACCCACTATCCGGCAAACTACGGCTTTATCCCCCGTACATACGCCGACGACCTTGACCCGCTGGATGTTCTGGTGCTCTGCTCTGAGCAGATCTTCCCCCTGACTCTGATACAGTGCTACCCCATCGGCGTTATCACCATGCTGGACAACGGCAGAAATGATGAAAAGATCATTGCCATCCCCTTTGAGGATCCTACATACAACGAATATAAGGACATCAGCGAGCTGCCTTCTCATATCTTTGACGAGATGACCCACTTCTTCACCGTCTATAAGGCTCTTGAAAATAAAGAAACTGTGGTAGACGAGGTGAAAGGCAAGGAGGAAGCCATCAAGATCATCAAAGCTGCTATTGAAAACTATAAAGAAAAATTCAACGTCATCTGAAAGGAATAAACACCGATATGGCAAGAAAGATCGAGAATGATGATCTTCTGGATGACGGCGTAAAGCAGCCGACACCTCAGAAAGCTCCCGAAGCATCATCATCTGACGTTCCCGATGACGGGACAAAAAAAGGAAAAAAGGAAAAGCGCAAGGTCGTTGTTATCAATGTCCCGAAGCGCAAAAAGCCCCTGAGAACTCCCAGCCACATAATCAGAATAACCATGGTCTGGTGCTTTATTATCGTACTCTTTCTTTTGACCTACCCGTTTCTGCAGGTACGGTTCTACATTACCGAAGACCTGGATGTAACTCCCTACGCCGAAAAGGCATACTCTGTGCTTGCTACCCAGCAGGAGGTCGATGCGGCGGCAGCGGAACTGCAGAAGGCGCTTGACGGTCTTGTAGAGGCCCCGAAGGAAGAAGAGAGCAAGACCAGCTACTTCCTGTCTATCCCGAGAGAGGATGAAGAACAGTCGGCTCAGGCATCGGCTCAAGCATCTGGACAGGAGTCAGACAAAACGTCTGAACAAACCTCAGGCGAGGAATCTGCCGCTGCCGCAGCATCCTCCTCTGTCCGTGAGATAAGCACGGTCAATTACAACTGGTCATACACTATTGCGGAAGGCATAAACGCCGAAAAGCTCGAAGGACTCATAGATAAGGTCAAGAAGCTGAACAGGGCCGAATACACCGAAGAAAGCATGGCCGCCGTCAACGACGCCGTGTTCAGGGCACAGAAAATTCTGTGCGCAAACGTATTCATCTCACAGAACGCTCTACAGATGATGCTCGGCGGATCCGTTGCAGAGGCCTTCGGCGCAGAGATAAACCTTGGAAACACCTTCCTGCGTTCTATATGCACATTCGGACTGGGACTTCTGCCCCTTATTGCGATATGCGCCCTGCTGTTTGACAAGAAGCGCATCGTAAAGAACATTATCGTACTGGCCTGTTGCCTGTTGGCGCTTGTGGACATATTCGCCACGATCTATCCTTTTATCGGCATCGGCGCCGTACTTTCCATCGTTATGTACATTATCATACTGATAATCAACTTTGGCGGCATGTATGCGCGGCAGCAGGAAAAGTACATCGTTGAGCATCCCGAAAAGGAAGCCGAGTTCAGCGAGAAGCACCCGCACTTCGTAAAAGCCCTCATCAACGAAAAGAGCTTTGGCACGGTCGGCTTTGTGAGCAGCCGTGAAAAGGAGCGTCAGGCCGCTAAGAACGCCCAGAAGCGCAACCGGCGCAAAAAATAGTATCAGCCCCCTTTCCCCGGACAATAATCCCATGTGAGGAGCGGAGAGACCTCTCTGTCACACTCACAGGAAACCAAAACCGAAAGGAGAATTTATCATGGCAGTTATCGAGATCACAGCAGGCAATTTTGAATCAGAGGTCCTTAACAGCGACAAGCCCGTACTGCTTGACTTCTGGGCGAGCTGGTGCGGACCATGCAGGATGCTTTCCCCGGTGGTGGATGAGATCGCCGAGGAAAACGCCAACATCCAGGTAGGCAAGGTAAATGTTGACGAGCAGATGGAGCTTGCCCAGAAGTTCGGCATCATGAGCATACCCACGCTTATCGTATTCAAGAACGGCAAGATCGCTGCACAGACTGTCGGCGTACAGAGCAAGGCAGCCATTCTTTCAATGATAGGTTAATAATCAACTGTAAAGAACCCCCCGCAGATCACACGGTCTGCGGGGGTTTTGTGTTTCAGATAGTATTTTTTCAGAGACATTTTCTTTATATTGTTTATTGCAGGACTGATACTATTTTCCGATTAAAAGCTGACACTTTTAATCGGAAAAGGCGCCGCCCGAGGCTGCGCCCATCTGTGCATACGCACAGATGAC
>JBGUWL010000263.1:0-38128 GCA_045221075.1 Acutalibacteraceae bacterium | reverse complement strand
AAAAGCCTTTAATCCGATACCGTATTCTCTGTTGGTAGTCTCGGTGGGCTTGCATTTTACAACAATGGTGACACTGCCGTTTTTCTTGGGAGTGAACAAGCCTTCTTCGGTAATTTCGGCCAGGCTGGTAGCCTTGGGGTTACCTGTACCATTGTATGTACCGTCATAGACCTTCCAATCCACAGTATCGGTGGAATCTACGGGATCCAGCTCTGCCTCGAACTGGTATTTGTGGTTTGCGATTACCATTACGTCCGTGGTATTGCTGTGATTGAACTCGCCAAGATCAAGCTCTCCCCTGCTGTTGCCGGTTATCTCATATATTTTCAGATCTTTTGCGGGTCTGAGAACATTAACGGTAACCACGCGGTAAAGCTTACCGTCGGAACTTGTAAACCTGATATGGGTGGTTCCGGGTGACTTTTCGACCCAGAACAGCTCACCAGAATCATCCACCATGTAATGGCCTCCCGCCAGTCTTGCGGTGATGCTGCTCTTCGAAGAAGAAGGTAAGCTTAAACTTAAATATTCGTCGGTATCGCCGTCAACGAAGGCCTTGATCTCCTCGTCTACAGCCACACCGTTCTGATCACTGAGCACTGCTTTGATTACTCTGCTGACGTTGTGTAATGTGTCATCTTCGCCGGCAGCCTCGGAGGTGTCCAGGTATATTACCGGGTTATCTCCAAGATCGTTGCCGTTCTCATCATAGATCCTGAGCTGTGTAGCTGTTGTAGCGGATGCTGCAGAAGCCGTTATCCCGCCGGTAAAGGCAGTGACCGCTCCGGTTGCACCGCAGGTCATGAGGAGAGCCGCGGTAGAAAAAACTGCCAGAGCTTTTTTCAGTATTTTTCCTGCATTTCCCATAGTTGATCTTTGCTCCTTTTCTTAAGTGTTTGTTTATAAAAGCGCTTCTTCTCTCCCGTATCCGTTCCCCCTTTTATGACATATTGCTTTAACATGAGGGTCGTCTGCCCTCTCATCAGCAGCGGGCCATCGGGATCAATGCAGCGGGTCTTTTACAAACTGGTACACACTAATTTTAGCATTTTGTATTAAAAAAGTCAACGCCGATACTTTAATAATCATCTTTTTACCGCTTTTTCGGCGTTTTTATCATACAGATCCGCGTTTTTTGTAAATAAAGTCGGATTAACAAATAATCCGGCTGCCCTGTTTTCGCATTCACAAAAAGAGAACAGCCGGAACATTCAGTTTAATTTCCGTTTCGTTTTCATTTTTACTTCACAAGCAGCTCTTCTATCACCTCGGCATACACGGAGGCGGGATTTGCTCCCGCAAGCCGGCAGGCCAGCTTGCCGTCAATGAAGAAAAGCACCGTCGGGGTCTGATCCACAGCAAATACCGAAGCCACGTCCGGAGACTGTTCGATATCCAGAGCCATTATCCTTATGCTGTCATAATACAGGTCAGCCACCTCCTCCAGAATGGGCATCAGTCCCCTGCTGTGTACGCACCATTCCGAAAAGAAGAGTACCGCCGTAAGCCCGTGCTCTATGCGCCGGTCAAAATCGTAGGAGTCAATATAAATGATATCGTTGTTCAAGATCGTCACCCTTTATGCGTCATTTTTCGATGGATGGAAATGATATAATGCCCTTATCGGAAACGGTTTATTTCCTTTTGCTGTCCATCATCTCTCTGAGCTTCACCGCATAAAAGCCGACAAACGGAAGCTGCTTCTGTTCAAATTTCAGTGCGGAGGAAACTCCGAAGACTATCATCATTATGTAAGCAAGGGTAATTGCCGCCGTCAGCACAAAGCCCAGTATGGTCTGCACAGGCGGGACAAAGGAAAGAATAAGAATGATAAGCAGTTCAAGGATATAAAGAACGGAAAAGGTACCGAAAAGCACCGCTCCCTGGTACTTGTGAAACCGGAGATCGGGATTGTCCTTTTCAACAGCAAAGTGTCCGACAATAAAAAGAACAGAGATATAGGAAAGGGCAGAAAGGAATTTTACATTATCATTATGCTCGTTATTCATGTTTTGATACACTCCTTTTCGGTAACGGGAAACCGGCCACGTCCCGTTGTCACAGATATGGGGTTCTCTAAAAACCGGAACACGAGCGAGATTGCGTACATGGATTTTTTCGCAGACAAGGCGGAAAGCCGTATTAATACTTGCTGTATTAAAAGGCTTGACAACGAAGGTTGCGGAAAAAGGCGTAGCAAGATCGCCGTGAAGGAGGTTTTTAGTGGTTCCCATATATTTTATAATACAGAAAAGGAGATTTCAAGCATTATTTTTTAATGACAGAATAACCCTTCCCGCCCCTTCATATATATGTTCAGAAAAGTACTGAGGCAAGACCTCAAGCGAAAGGAATGAAAGAAAATGACAGGATACTATCCTGAAGGCAGATTGATAGGCACGGCGGAGAACCTTTCTGCCATGCAGTCGCCGGCAGCCCTGACAGAGGCTTTTCACGAGGGAAGAATACTCGAAGCCAGAGCTACCGTGTGTGATTCGTCCCACAACCTGATAGTGGACCTTGGAGCGGTAAGGGGCATCATACCCCGTGAAGAGGGCGCCATCGGCATACGGGAAGGCACGGTAAGGGACATTGCGGTGATCTCCCGGGTAAACCGTCCCGTATGCTTTGTCATCACCGAATTCAGAAAGAGTGAATCCGGAAGGACGGTGGCGGTCCTGTCCCGGAGAAAGGCTCAGGAAAGGTGCATGAGGGACTATATCTCGGGGCTGGTACCCGGGGACGTGATAGACGCAAAGGTCACGCACCTTGACTCCTTCGGCGCCTTTGCGGACATAGGGTGCGGCATTGTCTCTCTCCTTCCCATCGACTCCATTTCCGTTTCACGCATAGACCACCCGCGGGAAAGGCTCTCGGTGGGGATGGAGATAAGAACGGTAATAAAGTCGGTTGAAAACGGGCGCATCAGTCTCAGCCACAAAGAGCTGCTGGGGACCTGGGAGGAAAACGCAAGGGGCTTTGAGGTAGGCGAAACGGTGGCAGGAATAGTACGTTCGGTGGAGGACTACGGAGCCTTTGTGGAGCTTACACCCAACCTTGCCGGACTTGCGGAGATGAGAGAAAACATCCGCGCCGGACAGCAGGCCAGCGTCTATATCAAAAACATCATACCGGACCGGATGAAGATAAAGCTGATAATCATAGACACCTTCGATGACGAATATCATCCCAGGCGTCCGGTCTATTACTTTAAGGACGACCATCTCGACAGGTTCTGCTATTCTCCGCCCTGCTGCGAAAAGGTGATAGAGACCGTATTCTCGCCGGAAGCGGGATTCTCTCCCCCTCTCCGGGCAGGAGCGTAAAACACGGGAGTTTGCATGAGACGTCATCTGTGCGTATGCACAGATGGGCACAGCCTCGGGCGGCGCCTTTTCCGATTAAATGTGTCAGCTTTTAATCGGAAAAAAGTATGAAAACAGACGGGTCAGTGACGATGCTCCGTGAGGAGACCGCCGCTGACCCGTCCGTTATGTTTTGGGTATGTGGATGTTTATGTTTTGGTTATGGGGATAATGAAAAGAACAGGAATATTATTATTGTCTGTACTGCTCTACAAGTCTGAGAATAACGTCATAGAGCTTTTCTACCTCGTACTTGCCGATGATGGGCTCAAGGTGAGAACCGCCTACTCCGGAATCGTCGGTAAGGAACACATAGGTACCGCCGGTGGTGATGGCAATGGCTCGTCCGAACAGCTCCGTATCACGCTCCGTACCGGAGGAAATGACCGGAATAAGTCTTATGCCCTTTGCTGCGGCAGTCTTGATGGAATTGATTATTGATGCCTCTTTGCCGGCATGGGGAGGAGCATCAAAGATCATGAAGGCGATCTTTACGGAATCGCTGTTCCATGATGCCTTTACAAGAGATTCTTCGAGTATCTCGTCAACGGCCTCGGGGGTATCTCCGCCGCCCTTTGCACTTTCGCTGTTAAGGGCCCTCTGCAGCTCAGAAATATCGGATGTAAAGTCGTTGCATTTGGTGACGTATTCGTCGCCCTCGTCACGGTAGAAATTCACCGCATAGCGTACGTTCTCGCTGCCGATCTCTTCCGCAATGGCCGTAAATTCGGTCTGGAGAAAGAGCATCTCGTCAGACATGGAGCCGGTGGCGTCAACGATAAACATAATGTCGGTGTTCTTGTAGAGCTGACCTGCGGCGTCAAGTGTAACTGTCAGGTCACCGTCACTGGTGTTGTTATTGCCCTGACCGTCTGCGGCGTCCACATTGCTGAGGAGCATTTTCTCAGATTTTCCGTCGGACTCAGCGATGACATACAGCCCCTCTGCCGGTCCAGACTCAAATACATAGGCAACACCCTTTTTGTCGGTAACGGCCTCCCAGATAGGATCCTCACCAGGTCCGTACAGCTTTACGGAAGCATTCACAACGGGATCGCCGGATGTTGACTTTACAATGACCTTTGTGCGGTAGCGGGGGTCGATTCCGAAGCTGGGGAAGGTGATCTTGTTGTTGTTTACAAGATTTGTAAAGAAGCCCCAGTTGTCGTTGTCGTTCCACTCACCTGCGGTAAGCAGACCCACTGCAGGCTCAGGCTGAGGATCGGGATCGTCGATGATAATATCCGTTGAGGGCTCGTCCTCAGGGGGATCCGTATCAATGTAAGTGTCGCCGTCATCAGCTGAGGATACCGTGGGCCCCACAAGAGCCTCGTCGGGAACATCTGTGGTCAGTCCTGCAGAATCTGCAGTTAATGATCTTGTCCTTGGCGAAGCCGCATAGTCATCGGCAGCCCCCTCCATAGCTGCGTAGCCGTCGGCGTCGATGGCAGGCAGATCCTCCGCGATGTATTCATCCGTATCGGCAGTCGCCGCCTCTTTCTTTTCACCGCCGGAAGTTTCGCTCTTTATGCTGTCGGCATCGTTGGTAACAGGAGCGGTGTCGTCGGATTTTGCGGTGTCGGATTTTGAGCCGTCGGTGGTTTTGTCATCGATCCTGACAGTGTCATTATCTTTGACATCCATCAGCCCTGAAACCTGCATAACTTCCTCCCGTCCTCCGGAACAGGCAGCCAGCCCCATGGTCATGCAAAGTGTAAGCGCGAGACAAATTATTTTTTTTGTATTTTTCATAATGATTACCTCCTTTTGACCATATAATACTTTGGCATAAGGATGCGTTACAAAAATAAAACAAAAATATCTTACAAATTGCGGATCAATTTTTTGTCGGATTCTGCCAAAGATCTGTTCATTCCGAAGGAACAAAGGCCGGCATAAGCTGCAGCTTGAAAAGGTTCCTTTCGTGAAGGGTATCTATGCGCTGTTTCTTCTGCTGATCCTCGATAATACCCTCACGGATGTATCTGTCAAGCTCGGCGTAGGTAAAGCCAAGGTTATCCTCATCCGTCTTTCCGCACAGGCCGTCTATCGGCACCTTGTCCACAAGAACATCCGGCAGACCAAGAAGTCTTCCGATCTGCTTTACTTCGTCAACGGTAAGGTTGGAGCAGGGGCTGAAATCTCCCGCAGCGTCGCCGTAGCGTGTGGAGTAGCCCACCCAGTCCTCGGAAAGGTTGCAGGTGTTTGCCACACGTCCGTTATTGCTCTGGGATACGGCGTAAAGGGTCGCCATTCTTATCCTCGGGGGAAGGTTTATCCTGCTCTGTTCCTGCAGTGGGAAGGGTATGCTGTTGATGACGCCGTCCACCGCATCCTTGATATTGACGATGTAATGCCTTATGCCAAGGGTATCCACTAAAAGCTGGGCCTTGTCAATATCGTGCTGTTCGCCGCAGGGCATCAGCACACCTATTACCCTGTCCTTTCCCAGCGCTTCCACACAAAGCGCCGCCACTATGGAGCTGTCCTTGCCGCCGGAAATTCCCACTACGGCGTTGCAGCCGGGACCGTTCTTTTCAAAAAAATCCCTTATCCAGTTTACACATTCGTTTTTTACCTTTTCTGCCTGAAACATATTTATCCCTCTTTCTTATCCTGCTCCCCAGAAGGGAGCAGTAAATAATTTACCAATATTATAACAGATATCAGTGCCAAAATCCATATAACATACCACATTCATGGAATCAATTTTTCCGGGCAGTATCTCTTGGGAAAACCCTTTTCCGGCGGAAAAAGGGTTCTTCCCCAAACCTCTTTCCTGAAACCTCTGAATCTGTGCTAATACTGATACAGGACAGAATGGACGTAAAGATCGTTGTCATGTCTGTTCGAAATCAGTATAAAGACCAGCAAATAAAATAAGCGTCAGTTTTCCATTATCGGACGAAAATTGATTTTCGTGTAACATATTATGTACCTAAGCTATTTACTCTGCCGTTACACCCTGAAGACCCGTATCATATGCGAATTATCATCTTAGCTTTTTTATCCTGTGCCTGATGCTCAGCCGGGCAAAGAACCCCATGCTGCGCAGCAGCTTACCGTCACCGTAGAGGGACAGCTTTTTGCAGCCCTTGAATGCCTTTTTGCCTATTCTCCTCACGGAGTCTGGCAGGACCAGCTTTTTCAGGCTCCTGCACTGAGCAAAGGCCTGGGCGCCGATAATCTCAAGCCGAGCCGGAAGGTCTGCCCTTTCCAGCTTGCGACAGAAGGAAAAAGCGGATTCCCCTATCTCGGTCAGGTTCCGGGGCAGCTTTACCAAGGTAATGAACTCACAGCCCGAAAACGCCATGTCGCCTATTACCTTCAGGGGATGGCCGCCCATAGTATCGGGTATGGTGATCTCCGGCTCGCTGCCGGTGTATTTTATGATGGTGGAATAGTATTCCTTTTTTCCGGGGATCCCGGTCAGTCTGAAAACAAATTGCTTTTCATTGTAATACATATCCGTCCTTGCTGCAAAGACCCCCGGGTCCTTTTCCCTGGAAGGAACGGTAGTCCATTCTTTTTTTGGAGTGGAAATCTCAGATTCTTTGTTGATCCTTTCCTTCTCATGATCGAACAATATCACAAGAGATATTATTCTTCTGCATTTTTTTACGGAATTGCCGCGAAAGAATCCATAATTATTTCCGTTATCCGTATAAGACAGGTCTATTACATCCGAAACCGCAAACCGTGTCTTGTTCTGCATCATTCCCTTTTCAGGATCAGACAACACCACAAGGGATCTTATTCTTTTGAAATTTTTAACGGAATTATCCGGAAAGGATCCAATATTTTTTCCGTTATCCGTATAAGACAGGTCTGTTACATCCGAAACCGCATCCTGTATCCTGTTTTGTATTATTACCTTTTCAAGATCAGACAGAGGCTCAAGAGTCCGCAGTGTGCATTTATTCGCAAAACGATCATTTTCTTTATGATCCATAATCAGAGCGCTCCTTCCTGAGTCTTTGTGTAGATTATACCACATCCGATTTGTTTAAACAACAACAAAAATATTTATAATGTGTAATGTTTTATAAACAATATAAAAAATGAATTTTATAAAATATGACGAAAAATATATATTTTTATATTTTTTTTAAAAAAGTATGGCAAATTGATTTATAATATGTTAGAATTAAAAGGATTTCGCTCCTGAGTTTCGTCAGGAGCAAACGGATAAAACAATTTGAAAGGATAATGCTATCATGAAGCGATTTGCCAGAGCAGGGGCATTTCTGGCCGCAGCCGGAGCGGCCTTTGGTATTGCCTGCTTTGCCGCATTGTCTGCCGGTGCAGCCGAGCCCGCAGATGTGCTCGATATCTCGGCGGAGGACAATATAAGCTGCGGCAGTTCTATCAATCTTCTTCCCGGTACTCAGAAAACCGTGTACCTCAAATCGGACAGATTCGACTATTATCAGGTACTGTCCACCGATCTGGTGTCAGTAAAAAGCGTAAGCACCAACGTGCTCAGCCTGACCGCAAAAGAAGAAGGAACAACCACACTTTCGGCAAGCGACAGCTCCGGACGTCAGTACAAGGTGACCATAGACGTCAGCAGTCCCGGTTCCTCACCCTCCGTTGAAGACATAGTGAACTACGGATTCAGCGCCGAGCCCTTATCCGACTCAAAGCCCCGGACCTCCAACACAAGAAAGATAGAGGTCGCTGCCGGAACGACCGTCAGTTTTTCGGGGAAGGATCAGTCATACACCTACCGTTACTCTATGATGAACAGCAGCGGGGTATATGTGGAGATCTCTGAGCCGTCTGCAAAGGGCAGCTTCGTGTTCTCTCCCTATGAAGCCGGCAAGACCTGCTTCCGTGTTGACAAGCTCAGCCCTCAGGGTAATGTGGAAGGAAAAGAATACTTCATTATCACCGCCTTGGGAACCAGCCGCGCCGATAATTTTGCCATTACTTACTGCCGAAAGGGAATAAAGCTTTATAAAGGCATAGACAAGAATGTCACCCTTCCTGCAGATATCTCCTATGTTTATAAAAACAGCAAAACACTTACGGCAAAGTTCCAGGGCAAGAGCCTGACTCTTAACGAATCCGGCTCGTCGAATTCCGATATCATTATCGTTACAAAGTCCGGAGGCATCTACCCTGTGACGCTCTGTGTTAACACCGGCTCCTCCTTTGAGATATCGCAGCAGGAACAGACTCTTGAGGTGGGTCAGCAGAAAACCGTAAGCTTTACAAAAAAGCTTAACGGGTACAAATACTCCTTCTCGAGCAGCGCACCCACGGTGGTTTCAGTCAATGAAAACGGACAGTACAAAGCGCTGAAAGCAGGCACCGCACAGATCACGGTCTCTGATCGTGTAGGACACAGCTATTCATTCAAGGTCAATGTCAATACCACCAGGATCACTCTGAGCAAGACCTCTGCCACAGTGAAGCCGGGTAAGACCCTTCAGCTGAAAGCCACCATAGACTCAGGCAGCAAGACCACCTATAAATTCAGTTCCTCAAATACAAAGATCGCAACCGTAAGCGGAAGCGGACTTGTTACAACTCACGCAAAGGGTTCTGTCGTGATAAAGGCAGCCACTACCAACAAAAAGACCGCCGAATGTAAGATACTCGTCACCGATACGGATTCAAAAACAACGGTAAAATTCGATTCCGTACCACCCACCGTCCATGTGGGCAAAAAGGTCACCGTAAAGCTCAGTGCGTCGGTTTCTTCCGCAAAGGACGAGATCGTATGCACCTCTTCGGACACCTCAGTTGCGGCGGTTTCATGTAAAAACGGCGTATGCACCATTGAAGGAAAAGGCATGGGCAAGGCTGCTATCACCGCAAAGCTGCCCAACGGCAAAAAAGCCACTCAGTACGTTTATTCTGTAGGAAACTATGACGACTACCGCACAATGAACTCCGTGGAAAAGGGCGTTGACATTTCCTGCTTTAACGAAAACGTGAACTACAAGGCTCTCAAGGACGCAGGATATACCTTCGTCATCATCCGCTCCGGCTACGGCAGTGACGCCGATCAGAAGGACGAATACTTTGAGAAACATATAAAGGGTGCAAAGGCCGCCGGTCTCGGAATAGGCATTTACCATTTCAGCTATGCCCTGACCGTCAGCGGCGCTCACAAGGAAGCAGATTTCTGCAACAAGATAATCTCAAAATACAGGGACGACATCAAATACGGCGTGTACTTCGACTATGAATACGCCAGCGCAGACTATGCCGAATACTGCGGCTATACCGTCAACAAGGATCTGGTAACGAATATCACCCTGACCTTCTGCCGTGATATGGAAAAGTACGGATTTGTTGCGGGGGTCTATACAAACACCGACTTCGGCAGGAGATATTACGACATGAAGGCCATATCTCAGTACCTGTTCTGGTATGCCCTTCCGGACAGCACGGATTTTGCATACGACTTTGATCTGTGGCAGTATTCCTTTACCGAACGTCCGAAGGGAACAACGGGTGTCTTTGACGCCAATAAGATATTCACCAGCGTTTTCAAGCGCTTCAAGTAATACTGTTTTCCGGTTAAAAGCTGACACTTTTGATCGGAAAAGGCGCCGCCCAAAGCTGCGCCCATCTGTACATACACACAGATGACGTCTCATGCAAACTCCGACGCGCTGACGCGCCATTAAATGCAGACTATGTCTGCTTTTAATGGGAGTTTAGTATAATACCCTCATACAAAACAATATACACCGATGATACGGTGTACACTTAATACCGTCAGGCTTTCAGTCCCGAATTAGCGGACCCGGAAGCCTGACAGTTTGTGTTCCGGAATTCAGAGGAAGAGAGCATACATCCCTCAGAAACAGTCTCCTTGTCTCCCGTCCGTATCGGGACAGATAAATACACTCAGAAAAAACGGCCAGTGACGAAAGCCCCGGAGGGCTTCATCACTGACCGTTGTTTTTGTTCTGTTTTACTGATTTCCTGAAATTTCCCCGTATCAGCTCTTTACGGTGACCTTGCACTTTGCCGTCTTGCCATTATAGGTCTTGACGGTAACTGTGGCGGAACCGGCTTTCTTTGCGGTGACGACTCCGCTGCCGTTTACCGTGCAGATCGAAGTATTGCTTGAGGTAAAGGTCCTTGTGTAGGACGCGGAGCTGCTGGGAACACTGGAAACGAGCTTGTAAGTCTTTCCCTTTTTGATGGTGACGCTGGTTTTGTCAAGGGTGATCTTTGAGGGAGCGGCTTTGACGGTGACCTTACAGGTGGCAGACTTGCCGTTGAAGGTCTTTGCGGTAATTGTAGCGGTTCCCTTTTTCTTTGCCTGGATATTTCCGCTTGAATCAACGGTGCAGACGGAACTGCTGCTGGTGGTGAATTTGATGGGAGAATAGGAACCTGATGGCAGCGACACCTTGAGCTTGATCTTTTCGCCTACGCCCAGTGTGGCTGAGGCGGGCGACAGAGTGATCTTTGAGGGAGCAGCTTTGACGGTGACACTGCAGGTGGCAGTTTTGCCGTTCTTTGATTTTACGGTAATCTTTGCGGAGCCTGCTGCCGCTGCCTTGAGGGCGCCGTTCTTGCAGGTGACTACCTTGCTGTTTGAGGTTGACCAGGTGACGGTCTTGTCGGTTGCGTTTGATGGAGCGACTGTGGCCTTAAGAGTATAGGTCTGACCCACTCCCAGGGTCAGGGAAGTGGTGTTCAGCTTGACCGAGGTGACCGGAACGGAAGGCTTTGTTACGGTGACCTTGCAGGCGGCAGTCTTTCCCCCGGCTGACTTTGCGGTAATGGTTGCGGTACCTTCGGCAACGGCAGTGACATTTCCGGAGGATACGGTGGCAACGCCGGTATTTGAGGAGCTCCAGGTAACCGCAGAGGAGCCGCCGTTCGGCAGAGTAACGGTGGCCTTGAGAGTTGCGCTCTTGCCCTTTTCAAGGGTGAGGCTGGTCTTGTCAAGGCTTATGGTCTCGGCTGCAAGCACCTTTACGGTATATGATGCGGTAACGGAGCCCACTGTGGCCTTAAGGACAGCAGAGCCGGCCTTTTTGCCGGTAACCGTGCCGCCGGAAACCGTCATGATGCTTTCGTCTGAGGATTTCCAGGTAATGCCGTTCTGTACGTTTACGCTGCCCTTTCCGGGATAGTCAAGATCGGCATTAAGGGTGAACTTCAGGGTACCACCCTGGTCAACGGTATCCTTGCCGGTAGCGCTGACAAGTGACGGATTCTTTATATTTTCCGGCTTTACGGCAATGGTAACGGTAGTATTTTCGGCAGCCTTGCCCTTTGTTTCGTCAAGACCGGTGGCAGTGGCGAACCTTCCGCAAAGAGTAGTGCGATACGAAACGCTGTCACAGGAGAACAGGCCCAGACCTATGTAGGTATATCTGGGGTTTATCATTGCCGTATAGTGACCGGTCACTGCTCCTGTGTTGTTGACCCATGCGCTCTTCTCTCCATAGAACATATCGATACCGTTTACCATATTGGTGGACCAGTACCATGCGATAACCTCGGCGCAGTTGAATACGGTGGAAGGAAGATCAGACCAACCGCTGCCGTCGGGACGGTTGTGGGATATAGCGACGGCGGCTTCGGCAGCCCTCTGTCTTGCGACCCTTTCAAGCTCTGATGACCATTTGATGGGATGATAGTCGCTGAGCGTCAGATTCTTGCTTGTGTCCGCAGGGTTTTTGACGCCTTCACGGCAGGCTTCGTAGCGGATGGCGTTTATCCTGTCCAGAGCCTCCTGAATGTTGACATAGTAGGAACCGGTCAGACCCACATTCACGCTTGATGATGCGGCCTGGTTTGATTCGATACTGTCGGCACACTCTTCTCCAGCATCAAGCCCCGCCGCAGATACGGATACGGCAGCAGATCCGCTGCCCTTTGTCAGATCCGTAAGATCGGTAAACTGTACGGTGCCCACAAGCAGCGCCGAACACAGCACAGCGGAAAGAAATCTTGCCGCTGATTTAAGTGAAATTCTCATTTTGACATTCCTCCATTCGGTTGCACACAATAACCCCATTTTATTTATTGTAACATCTGCAACAACGCATGTCAACAGTCTATAGATTTCTTGTAAGAATTATACATAATTATTAGTTTTTTTCATAAAAAAAGACTGCGCTTACAATTCTTAGTGCAGTCTTTTGTTAATTTTTCATACAAATATCAGGCAGAATTGGCGTCACAGACCGCATTCAGGGCTGTTTCATATCAGCGCAGGCCGGTCCTTGAGCGGCGTCGCCTTAAGATAATGTACTGTCGTTCAGGACCGGGCTCAGCCCGCCGTCCACAGTGTCGTCAAGATCGTCATCGTCATCCGCAAGAAACAGCGGCACCGTATCATCATCGGAGTCATCCTCCTCCGACTTTCTCGTTTCGGGATTTACGGGAGTGTAGTCAAGACTCAGCATGGTCCTTTCACGTCCCTTTGTGATGAGACTGCGTATGCCGTCTATCGTCCTCTTTATCAGCAGTCCTATCATACCGCCGGTTATATACAGGATCACGTCGTCAACATATACATAGGCAGTGTTGAAGGAGAACTGGAAGATTTCAAGGGTCAGACCGAAGGCGAAGCTGATGAAGAGTATCTGCCACCATCTGATGCGGGAATTCAGCACCAGTATACTGAAGGTCAGCGGCATCAGTATAAGACCGTTCCATAAAAGATACAGCAGTCCCCACTGGTCAAGATGGTCAAAGCAGCTCCGTATCTGTTCAAAAGGCATATAGTATATACCTCTGTTTGTGGAAAAATCCGGCGCCGCTGGAATTATCTGATTGAAAACTATGACCATGATATATATTATCATCAGTGCCCTGAGACTGAGGGACAGAAACCGGGCAAATCCGATACGCGCATCATCGGTGTCACGGCTGTCGTTGATAAACAGTCTCACAAGCACCGTCATCAGAAACGGCACTACCCAGATTATGAACATGGTCACAAGCTGATACTCCGTAAGGGTAGGCCAGAAATCCTCACCTTTTGCGACTATTCCATTGACAATGACGAACACAAAGGCTCCTGCGGTTATTATCGAATTGGTCAGCAGAGCGGCTCCCACCGCTTCGTATCGTTTGATGATAAGAAAGAACACCAGAACTACTACCGCTGTTGCGCAAAGAACCATCGCCTCGGCGGTATATATATCGTTATATTGGTTGCGAACATCATTGGGGACAAGGTACAGTATAAGACCCACCGCCATGGAAACGAAAAGTTCGCCTATCGTCAGCTTTTGACCTGGAAGAACACTCATAGTCCATTCCTCCTGTATCTCAGATAATCCTCCAGTATTATTACAGCCGCCACGCTGTCAACCACATCTTTGCGCTTTTTTCCCCTTGTATTGGTATTGTTAAGATACCCGTGGGCGGTGATGGTAGTGCCCCTCTCGTCCTGCAGGGTAACGGAAAGACCCGTCGCCTGTTCGAGAAGAGGCGCAAAGGCTCTTACATTCTGGGCGCTCTCGCCCTCGGTGCCGTCCATGTTCCGGGGAAGACCCAGCACGATATGTTCAGCTCCGTGCTGACGGCAAAGCTCGGCTATCTTCTGAGCCAGCGCCTCCTGACGGGTCTCTTTTATAACTCCCGCAGGAGATGCCAGCACCTCGTTTTTATCACATACGGCAACGCCTGTGCGCACCCTGCCGTAGTCAACGGATAATATTACCATATAGGGCTCACCTGAACAGCAAAGAACCGGAAAGCTCTTTGCAGCCTTTCTGTTTTTTCAGGATAATTCCTGAGCCTGAACAGCCGGGGGTATCCTGCGGGTATCCCGTCAGATCCGGCGGTTATCAGTCCCGGCTTTCTTTCGGGAAGCGGCTACGCGTCACTTCCGGGAAACGCCGCCCCAGTTTGAATCCGCCGCAGCCATTCCCAGACCGTCAAGATGGTCAATGCAGTTTTCAATGACCACGGTCGGACGGAATTCGTCATCAAACTCTATCACGTTCACGGCGGTGTTGGTGCCCAGCACCACGGACTTTATCTCCGAAAGTGGCTTGCCGTGAAGAAAACACATCATGTTCCTGATGGCGCAGCCGTGGGAAACGGCGCAGACGGTCTTGCCGGGATTCGCCCTGACAATGTCCATTATTGCAGCGCTGACCCTGTTGTATACCTGCTCCATGGTCTCGCCGCCATCGGCCTGAAATATCTCGGGATGCTCCCGCCAGTTACGGAACTGTTCCGGATACTTTTCCGATATCTCGGTAAGGAGTACTCCCTCCCAGCTTCCGGCGTTTATCTCGACTATCCGGTCATCGGTTATCATAGGAACTCCATGGTACCGATCGATGCCCTCGGCAGTCTTCTTCGCCCTGATTTTTGAGCTTACATATATAACGTCAATAGGTTCGTCCTTCAGAAAAAGTCCGACCCGTTTTATCTGCTCCTCCCCCAGGGGGGTTATGTCAGAATCGATGCAGCCCTGAAAATATCTTTTCAGGTTCCCCTCCGCCTGACAATGACGCACAAGTATGAGTTTTGTCATTTTCCTTTTCACCTGATGTTCTTTTATTCCTGTAAAATCATAGCCGCCGAAACCAATTCACCCTGTCATCCGGTAATAACCGTATGGGTAAGCTCTGTCACCGATTTCATTCCGTGGGAGTCAAGATAATTGTTCAGACCCTCCGTGATCTTTACGGGAGAATAGGGGTCGGTAAACAGCGCCGTTCCTATCTGAAGCGCGTCAGCTCCGGCCATCATCATCTCAACGGCGTCCTTCCATGTGGTAACGCCACCCATGCCGATAACGGGAATATCAACGGCGTTCTTCACCTGCCAGACCATACGAACGGCAACGGGGAAAACAGCAGGTCCGGACATTCCGCCGGTAATGTTCCTGATTATGGGACGGCGGGTGTTTATGTCTATGCGCATACCGGTAAGGGTATTGATAAGGGAAACCGCATCTGCGCCCTCGCTCTCTGCGGCCTTTGCGATAGAGGCGATATCGGCCACATTGGGAGAAAGCTTGATGATAAGCGGCTTTTTGCAGTATGCCCTTACAGCCTTAGTAATGGACGCAACGGATTCACAGGAGGTACCGAACTGAACTCCCCCCTCCTTTACGTTGGGACAGGATATATTCAGCTCGATCATGTCTATATCGGTATCCGAAAGAATCTCCGCCATACGGCAGTAATCCTCACGGGTGCTGCCGGCGACGTTTGCTATTGCAACGGTATCCTGCCTCTTGAGCCAGGGAAGATCTTCCTTTATGAAGTGTTCAACACCGGGATTCTGCAGTCCCACGGCATTGAGCATACCCATAGGGGTCTCCGCAATACGGGGCGGGGGATTTCCCGGGCGTTCCTTAAGAGTTGTACCCTTGCAGGAAATGCCGCCGAATACCGACAGGGGATAGAATTCGCTGTACTCACGTCCGAAGCCGATGGTTCCCGATGCGGCTATGATGGGGTTTTTGAAATGTACACCTGCAATATTTACGCTGAGGTCTGCCATCAGAACGCCACCTCCTTACTGTCAAAAACGGGTCCGTCCTTGCATACATGGCGGTAGGTCGTTCCGCCGTTTCCGTCATACACTGCCACGGCACATCCGAGACAGGCTCCCACACCGCAGGCCATGCGCTGTTCAAGGCTGACCTGACAGGGTATTCCCAGCTCCTGAGCCATTTTTGCAACATTTCTGAGCATAGGCGTGGGTCCGCAGGCACACACAAGAGCAGCGTCCTTTATCTCTTCTCTGAGAGGGTCGGTGACAAAGCCGTGTATCCCGAAGCTGCCGTCATCCGTGGTGACGATGAGCCTTGCTCCTGCTTCTTTAAAATCGTCACAGAGTATCACTGCATCCTTATTGCGGAATCCGTTTATCACAACGGCGTTCCCCCCGCACTGACGCGCGCTGTACAGCATGGGAGGCACACCTATGCCGCCCCCCACAAACACGGTCTTTTTCTGCGGGTCGATGTCAAAGCCCTTTCCCAGCGGCGCGATAATGTTGATATTTTCGCCCACCCTTGTATTTGAAAGGATCCCGGTGCCCTCTCCCCTTATCTCAAACACAAGGCGGATGGCCCCCTCCCTGACGTCACAGACGGATATAGGTCTGCGCAGGGTCTTTCCCGGCACAAGCGCCTGAACGAACTGTCCGGGCCTTGTGATCTGTGCAAGCTCCGGACATTCCAGCCGGAAGTCAAATATAGTTGCCGTAAGCTGATTTTTTGATACCAGCCTGCAGTCTTTTGCATCGTATTTCAAAATAACGCCCCCTGACGTGTTTTTTTACATTATAACACATCTCACTCATTTTGAAAAGACCTTTGCCACGGAATATTGGGACCCTGAATATTGGGACTCTGTCCCAAACCCTGCCGGGGGAACCCCTTTTTTGAAAAAAAGGGTTATCCCCCGGACCCCTTTCCAAAAAAACTTGTGTTTTTCCTTCCGGAGAACAGTAGAAATAAGATAAACACATATAAAATGATTAAAATTGACAGCATTCCCCTTTACTATTAAACCTTGAAATTCGGAAGAAGATGTGTTATAATACAGGAGTATGATAACACGATGACGAAGAGAGTAACCGGACGGGAGTACCAAAGAGAGTCCTTTCATGGCTGAAAGAGGGATGTTCACTTTTCCGGCGAAGTTCACTTCCGAGTGGCACTGCTGAACCTGCGGGCCGGATCCCGCAAAATTAGGCTGTGACGGTTGGTGTCGTTATTCACCCATGAGTGTTTGCTCCGGCAAAAATCAGGGTGGTACCACGGATATTTTCGTCCCTGCGTGAAAGCGCAGGGGCTTTTTTCTTTCCTCAGTCATTCCGGTCGGGTCGTATGACATCATGAAACTGTATACTATTAATGGAGGTTACTATGGACGAGAGAATTTTGAAGCTGAGATCAGAATTTGAAAGCAAGCTGTCAGGGACAAAAGACCTTGTGGATCTTGACGCCATCAGGGTCGGCTTTCTTGGCAAAAAGGGCAGCATCACCGCTCTGCTCAAGGGCATGAAGGAGCTTGCTGCGGAAGAGAGAAAGGCCTTTGGCGCAGACGTGAACAAGTTCAAGGAGTTTGCCGCCGCTGAGATCGAAAAGAAAACAGCGGATCTTAAGAAAAAACAGATAGAACTTGAGATACGCTCAATGCCGAAGTTTGACGTTTCAACTCCGGTAAAGTGCGAGTGCGGATCATATCATCCCATCACCCTTGTGCAGAGACAGTGTGAAACCATATTCAAATCCATGGGCTTCACCGTCGAGGACTATTCCGAGGTGGTTACCGACTATGAGTGCTTTGAGTCCCTCAATATCCCGAAGCACCACCCCGCAAGAGATATGCAGGACACCTATTATCTTGAAAACGGCCAGCTTCTGAAATCCCAGACATCTGCGGCCCAGAACGCCATACTCAGAAAATACGGTCCTGGACTTATCGAAAACGGCACTCCCATCCGCGCCATCTTCCCCGGCAGATGCTTCCGCAACGAGGCTACCGACGCCTGCCATGAGAATACCTTCTTCCAGATGGAGGGTATGATGGTAGACAAGGATATATCCATCTCTAACCTGATCTACTTTATGAAGACCATGCTTTCTGAGGTGTTCCGCAAGGACATCAAGGTGCGTCTGCGCCCCGGCTTCTTCCCCTTCGTGGAACCGGGCTTTGAGCTTGACATAAGCTGCCTTATCTGCGGCGGAAGCGGCTGTCCCTCCTGCAAGCACAGCGGATGGCTGGAGCTTTGCCCCTGCGGTATGATACATCCCAACGTCCTCAGGGAAGGCGGCATCGATCCCGATCAGTACACCGGCTTTGCCTTTGGTCTGGGTCTGACAAGACTTGCCATGATGAAATACGAGATCAAGGACATCAGGGATCTGAACAGCGGCAGCCTCAAGTCACTGTCACAGTTCACCGACGATGAATAAGGGAGGAAAATTATATGCTGTTATCTATGAACTGGATCCAGGACTTTGTTGACCTGAGCGGTCTTGACAAGCTGGATCTGATACACCGTTTTTCACTTTCCACCGCCGAGGTAGAAAACGAGATATTCTTCAAGGGCAAGGACATCTCAGGCATCGTTGTTGCCGAGATCAAGTCAGTCGAAGAGCATCCCAAGTCAAAGAAGCTTCACCTTCTGAAGGTGGACGCCGGCGACGGTCAGCTCACCGATGTTGTATGCGGCGCTCCCAACGTAAGAGTGGGTATGAAGACAGCCTTTGCAAAGATCGGCGCACAGATAGGCGACATCACCATCTCTCCACGTGAGCTTGCGGGCTTCACATCCTATGGTATGTGCTGCGGCGAAAGCGAGATCGGAATAAGCGACGACAACTCCGGCATCATGGAGATCACCGACGATATTCCCGTGGGAACCGACATCAAGACCGTATATGACGTTGAGGACATCATCTTTGAGGTGGACAACAAGAGTCTGACAAACCGTCCTGACCTGTGGGGTCATTACGGAATCGCCCGTGAGTTTGCCGCTCTTGCAGGACGTCCCCTGAAAGCCATGGACACCGATGAGCTTTCCGTATATGACGATCTGCCCGCAGTTGATATGAAGATCGAAGACAACCTCTGCAAGCGCTACAGCACCATAAAGGTAGAAAACATAAACCGCAGCGTCAGCCCCGTAAATATCCGCATCCGTCTGTATTACTGCGGTATGAGGGCTATAAACTTCCTTGCCGACCTGACTAACTACCTTATGCTCGAGATGGGTCAGCCCATGCACGCCTTTGACGCCCGCAAGGTTGAAAAGATACGCATAAAGCGCTTTGACAAGCCCTTCACCTTCAGGACCCTTGACGGAGTTGACCGCAGCATTGACGAAAACACCCTGATGATCTGCAACGATGACATTCCCGTTGCCATCGCCGGGATCATGGGCGGTCTGGACTCCGAGATAGTTGAGGACACCACCACGCTGACACTTGAATCCGCAAACTTTGATGCGGCTTCCGTAAGAAAATCCACTGTCCGTCTTACTCACCGCACTGACGCTTCAATGCGCTATGAAAAGAGCCTTGACCCGGAAATGACAGTGCCTGCCATCGGACGTTTCCTGTGGCTGCTTAAGAAGTACGACGGCGGCGCAAGGGTCGTATCAAGACTTACCGATGAATATGCAGTCAAATTCCCGCCTGTCACCCTTAATTTTGACATGGATTTTGTTGACCGCTATACCGGTATAAGCATCGACAGCGATACAATAGTAAAAACTCTGACAAGTCTGGGCTTTGACGTTGCCTATGACAACGGCAGCTTCACCGTCAACGTACCCTCCTGGCGTATCACAAAGGACGTTACCATGAACGCCGATATCATCGAGGAGATCACCCGCATCTACGGTTATGACAACTTCGATGTAAACACCACCCGTTCTCCCCTCTACCCCGTAAGGATGACCGAGGTAAAGAACAACGAAGAAAAAATAAAGGATATGCTGGTCAAGAAATTTGCCCTTCATGAGCTTCACTCTTATGTGTGGGCATACAATGACGAGCTTAAGGAGCTTGGCATTGCCATCGAAAACAACGTCAGACTTGCAAACGCCACCAACCCGAATATAGAGACTCTCAGGACCTCCATCATCCCCACACAGCTCTGTCAGGTAAAGAGCAACGTATCATTTGCTCCCTCCTTCGGAATTTTTGAGATCGGACGCACAGTAAACGGCCTTGACGAAAACAATATGTGCATCGAACACAAACGTCTTGCCGTTACCCTGTTCAGCAAGACCGACAGCGTAAAGACCCTGTACTTCCGTCTGAGAGATATCCTTGCCTCTCTTGCTCTGGACATCAAGCACAGTTCCCTGAGCTTTGAAGCCGCCGAACCCGCTCATGACTACGAGCATCCCGTGAACTATAACAAGGTGTTCATGGACGGGAAGGAGATCGGCGTTATGGGCATCGCTCATCCTGTTGTCAGCCGCAATATCGACAAGAAGGCATCTATAGTATTTGCAGAGATAGATGTTGAGGCCTTTGCAGCGGTAAGCGACAAGGGCATTGTATACGATGAGCCTTCAAAGTATCCCTCTATTGAATACGACCTGAGTCTTGAAATGCCCGAAAACACCTTCTTCAGCGACCTTGAAGCCTGCTGGAAGGACGAGGGCGGCCAACTCCTCAAAAATGTCAGCATAGTCGACACCTACGACACCGACACAGTACACCGCATTGCTGTACGCTTTGTATTCTCTTCTTCGGAACGCACCCTTTCTTCCGCAGAGGTACAGGAGATCATTGACAGGATAACCGCAAACCTTGCCGCAAAGAACGTTACCGTTCCCCGTCAGGCATGATTTGAAAGCAGTCGCCCCGCTAAAAACGGGGCGGCAAATTTTTTGACGGCCATAATATCTGTACTGTTTTTTCCGCTGACAATAACAATTATAGTTTTATCGGGATTTTCGGTTTTTTTCTATTGTATTTTACAACAAAGTATGTTAAGATAGCATATATGGAGGTGGTATAAGTGCATGACAAGACAATGATATTCTCTCTTAACGATAACCGTGACGAAAGCATCCGTACGATTCTTACAACTGTTTATAAGGCACTTGAGGAAAAAGGATACAACCCCATCAATCAGATAGTCGGCTATATATTGTCTGAGGACCCGACATATATCACCACACACAAGAATGCGAGATCTCTCATCCGCAAGATCGACCGTGATGATCTGCTTGAGGTCCTGCTCAAAAACTACCTTAAATAATCACGCAACAGAAACGGAGGCAAAGCAATGGCTGAAACTACTTTCTTTCAGTACAAAGGCAAGCCCCTTGTGCGCTGCGGAGACACCATTTACTACGGCGATATGAACGACAAGTTCGTCATTAAAATGGTCATCAAGTCCAAACAGCAGTCCGGTGACATGGAAATTGCCGACAAGGTAACCATCCAGCTCATCAACACTGACCCTAACATCAGCGCCCGCAAGGCAATTGTCAAAACAAGCGAAAAACCCACTCTTTATCTTGCCATCGACATCGGCAGCGTATGGCTCCAGAAGGCTCTTAAAGAAGCCGCAAAACAGTCGTAAAACCAAAACACCGTGAGCAGGAATGCTCATGGTGTTTTTCTTTGCTGCGAATATTCTGAATGTGAGGAAATGCGGCGGACTGTTCATTCAAAAAAGAGCGCAGGAAATCTCCATGCGCTCGTGATACGTTATATTTTCCTCATGCTATCAGAGCATGGGGATTTTTTATTTTTTGGGAACTACGGTATTTGCTTTTTTGGGGTATTGTGCCAGAGTGTCAAGGTGTTTTCTGTAGCCTCTGCGGACAAATGGATAGCATATCAGAAAACGGATGCTCACTCCGGCGATCCGCAGAAGATTCCACCAAAGCTTGCGGCGCTTTCTTACGGTAACAAAACCCCGGCGGGTTTTTGTATCAAAGTGCAGTACACGCTTGTGCCGGTAGAAGTTGACAATGCGGCAGTCGGCAAGGTCCGCAATAGAATATCCGTCCTTGTCCTTTTTGTCGCAAAAGCCCGGCAGCAGATAGCCGTTCATTGAAAGGGCCTGCTTTTTCAGGGCTTCGGGTTCGGTGCGTGAGAGCTCGTATTTTTCCTGATCGAAGCTGACATTGTATTTTTCCTTTAGCTCCTCCTCACTCATAAGCGGGAGGCAGGACGCCATCAGCTTTCGGTTGAGAGCGGCGGTGTCGGTTCTGTCAAAGCGTTTCCAGCCCCTGAGGTAATCCCTGTATGCCCGGAATATCAGATCCGCAAGAAAGTAACGCTGATACACCGTCTGCTTCATGACGCTGAGTATCAGCTTCCGGACCTGAAACAGCGCGTATGGCTTCTGTTTATTGACTGAGGTCATTATCAGCTCGTTGCGCTTTATGTAGTACTCCTGAAATCCGTCGTACTTCCCCTCAAAGTCGTCGTGCCATACGGCGATCCCGTTTATCACCGCAATATGTCCGGCACAGCGCAGTGAGTATTCGATGTCGTCCTCCTTGACAAAAAACTGCAGCGGATAACCGTAGTCCTTCTGCCACCGGGCGGGAAAACAGAAGAACCACCAGGCGTTGTAGTTTCCTTCGGGATAGAGAGCGGTGTCAAACACATTCTGTCTCTCTGTCATGTCAAGACCCTTGCCGATGGAGTTCAGTTTCTTGCCGTCCCAGACAGAACCCGCCTCGTGCTGGGTCACCCCGTCACTCAGGCGCAGCATGGTCCCGCCCACAGAAAGTCCGGCATGTTCCGGCTTTCTGAGACGCAAAAGTGCATACACCCGCAGAAGCATCTCACAGTCAAGAACAATGTCGTCATCCATAAAGAGAATATGGGTGTGTTCCCGACTGCTTTTTACGGCCTCGTAATAGCCCCTTGTAAATCCGCCGCTGCCGCCGGTATTTTCGTTGGGGATGAGAGTGATATGCTCGTTGGAAACGGCTGCGGGGTCAAGGGTCTGTCCGTTGTCAACGATATAGAAGTGTATGTTGTTCCGGTGAAAGACGGTGCTGTCCTTAAGGTAGCGGCATATTGCGGCGTGGTTCCTCATAAGGAATTTTTCACGCTTGTATGTGCATATCACCACGCCGATATTGACGCCGTTGGTGACCTCACTGCCGCAGAGGAATTCGCCGCCGAAGAATCGTCCTCCCTCGGAGGAAAGGGTAAAATACAGGTGGTCGAAGTCCTGCTTCAGGACAAAGGTCAGCTCGGTAATGTCGTCAGAGGCGCTGTCATATTGCAGTTCCTTCTGCAAAAGCTGGGTGGTCTTTGCACCTTTGTCGGAGAGCTTTACTCCGAAAATGCGCAGCACATGACTGCCGCTGACTCTCAGACGCAGAAACAGGTCCGAAAGACAGCAGTATTCCGAATAGCGCACAAGGGCAAGGCAGTTGAAATATGAATCGAATGCCGCTGTTCCGCTGATATCAAGCCAGGAACCGTCCTCGCAGCACAGAACGGAGCCTTCCTGTATGTGATAGTAAAGCTCCGCCTTGTCAGATATGTCCGTTTTGGGAAATATGATGCTGCGCAGTATTGTCAGGGGATTATTCACCGAATTCTTCCTTTACTGCAGCCAGCGCAACGTCAATGACCTTGTCCATGTCATAATACTTGTAATGACCGAGACGTCCGCCGAAGATAACATCGGGGGTCTCGTCAGCCAGCTTTTTGTATTCCTCATAGAGCTTGTTGTTCTTGTCGTTGTTTACGGGATAGTAGGGCTCGATGCCGGGCTTCCACTCTGAGGAATATTCTCTTGAGATAACGGTCTTGGGCTGTGTGCCGAATTCGAAGTGCTTATGCTCGATGATACGGGTATAGGGTACCTCACGCTCGGTGTAGTTCACAACGGCGTTGCCCTGATAGTTGTCGGTGTCAAGCACCTCTGTTTCAAAGCGTACAGAACGGTATTCAAGAACGCCCAGCTTATAGTCAAAGAACTGGTCGATCTGACCGGTAAATACGGTCTTCTTTACCTTGTCGGCATTTGTCTTTATCCACTCAAAGTAATCGGTATTTGTCAGAACTTCGATACCCTCAAGCATCTTTTCTACGATAGCGGTATAGCCGCCCATGGGGATACCCTGATAGCGGGCGTTGAAGTAGTTGTTGTCATAGGTGAAGCGCAGGGGCAGGCGCTTGATGATGAATGCGGGCAGCTCTGTACAGGAACGTCCCCACTGCTTTTCGGTATAGCCCTTTACCAGCTTTTCGTAAACATCACGGCCTGCAAGGCTGAGAGCCTGTTCCTCAAGGTTCTGAGGATCGGTGATGTTGAGGTCTGCGATCTGGTCGGCGATGATCTTCTTTGCCTCTGCAGGGGTCTTTATGTTCCACATACGGCTGAAGGTGTTCATGTTGAAGGGCAGGTTATAAAGCTCGTCCTTATACACTGCTATGGGAGAGTTCACATAGTTGTTGAACTCCGCAAACTGATTGATGTACTCCCATACCGCCTTGTCGTTGGTGTGGAAGATATGTGCGCCGTACTTGTGGACATTGATGTCCTCGATCTTTTCACAGTAGATGTTGCCGGCGATGTGGTCCCTTTTGTCGATGACAAGGACCTTTTTTCCTCTCTTGTTGGCTTCATAAGCAAAGATCGAACCGAAAAGACCGGCTCCTACTACCAGATAATCGTACATTGTTATCAACCTTTCTGTTTTTGATTTCCCCCCAGCCATAAGCGGGACGGATAAATTTTTTTATTATCAGGGCTTTATCCTGCGCAGCAATCCCCTTCTGAGGGAACCCGGCGGGCAAAGATGATAAAGGCTCCTGTTGAATGACATATTATGGACGGTGGTACCGTTGATCTCGGCAAAGTGCGCCCTTGGCAGCTCCGCCCATGTAACGGAGGATGAGGCCTTAAGGTGGGTCATGTATATGCCGAAAAGCCGTTCGGCCAGCTTGCCCTGTTCCCGGGGCGCCAGCTTTTCACGGGGCTTGCGCCGGTCATACTCCATCAGTACACCGAACAGCCACCTGCTGTACATATCGAACTGCTCCCTGCTCATGATGAACATATTGCAGAAATACGAGATCTTCTGACCCAGGTACTGACGGGCGTCGGGCAGGTATTCCGGACATATATCGCCGATAACACGGCACAGCAGGGAAAGATCGTCAAAATCCCTGCGGTCGTTTTTGTCGTAATACGAAAGAACGCTCTGACGGATGTTTTCCCCAAGGGGAGCGATGACCTCATACCTGTCGGTAAGACTCCGGATGACCTCCGGAACGGCTCCTATTCTATCCAGGGTCTGACGGTCCGGACGGTCAAATATCCTGTAGGGCCGCTTGTCCCGGCGGGGCTGGTCGCAGGCGTAGGGATGCGGGTCGGAGAAGTCGAAGTACCTTCTCTGGTGCATCAGACCTCCCACGTCAAACTCACAGTTCTTCCACGCCCAGTACTGCACCGTCAGCTCGCAGTAACCGGGATTGCGCGCGGAAATGTTCTCGCCCAGATCGTCACACAGCACAAGCCTGGTATCGGATGGATTGTAAAGCTTCGCTCCTGCGGATACGGGAAGGATGATATCCCCCACTCCCACACATTCACTTTTATACACACTTACAAATAGCTTGATATCCTTGTTTTTCATTCAATATATCACTGCCTTGTAGTTTTATTTTTTCTGATCCATGGACACGGCATCCATGACGACTCATTCCTTTGTAAGCACCATATTCGGAATATCACGGCCTGCCAGTTTACCGTCCTGATCGGTATAATAGCTGTCATGGTTCTCGATACGCACCGTCACGGTTTTGTCTTCCGCACACCATTCGCCGCTCTGCTCCTCCCTGACTCCTCCTCCGGTGAGGGACAGAAATGCCTTGCCGTCTTCATCAAGCCGCAGCGATACGGTTATTACGGTATCCGCAAGCTGCTGCTCCTCTTCTTCAAGAGAAAGCTCCGGACCGACAATATCTCCCAGTCTCGCTTTCATACTCCATGTCCCCACATACTGAGGAAGGGTAGTGCCCTCAAGGGGTCCCGGATCGATCTCCACCTTGCCTCCGGGTAAGTCATATACAGGAAACTCATACTCGTCATCCTCGGATACATCGGGATCGGAAGATACGGATCCGGCACTGTCGGATACATCCGGCACAAAGCTGATATTCTCATCCGCAGATTTGTCGGACCGGCTGTTTTCCTCTTCCCCAACGGCAGACGCTCCGTCCTGAGAAACCACACTCTCCTGAAGGGACACCATAGACCCGCCGCTCCCGGCCGGCACAGACTTGCTGCTCTCGATCTGTGATGACTGACCGTTTCCGGCACATCCGGCAGACATCAGCGCCGCGGCGCCTGTAAGCAGAAGGGCAATAAAGATCGTACTTATTCTCTTCATGTTTATGACCTGCCTTTCATCGGGTGGGGCATCAGGGGATGACACAGCGCAAAAAATCTCATACAAACCGGCGGCCGATGATTATTTTACAAAGCTCATTCCCTTGTAGGCAGTGCTTACCAGGGTATCCACATAGTAGGTGAACTCTTCGGTATAGCCGCCCATGGTGACATATACACAGCCGTTGTATGCTCCCCAGTAGCCCGTTGTCGTACCCAGCTCATTGACGCCCACGACCGTTCCGTCAGCCTTGAAGGTCATACTGGTAGTCTCCATGCGGATCTTGGCGGCTGAAACGTCGCTGGCTTCAAGCTCACTGGTATCAAGCCTGAGGGACCATTTTCCCACACAGGCATCGGGATGGCTCATACTCTTGAGATTATAGGGATCGCTGTCTTGAGCGGAATACTCATACTCCGAAACATCGCTGCCGGCGGAGCTTGTCACAAGGGAGGCTTCCGCCTGAGACACCTCGGACTGCGTGCCGGTACTATCGTTGGTGAAGACAGGATCCACGATCTCCGAGGTCTCATCGCTCGCTTCCGGTACGGACACCTGGGAGGTCTGTTCATCGGAGGATGAAGAGGCGCCGCTGTCCTGCTGACCGCATCCGGCGGCAGTCACCATAGCAAGGGCAAGTATTACAAGTATGCTTAAGTATTTTTTCAAAGCAGATACCTCATTTCATGATCTGATACTGCTTTCTGATCAAAAGCAGACACTTTTGATCAGAAAGGCACCGCTCCACACGTCGCTCATCTGTGCAAAAGCACAGATCACGTCACTCCGACGCGCTGACGCGCTGTTAAAAGCAAACCGTGTCTGCTTTTAATGGGAGTCTGTTATGATATATTTCCTTATCGCTGCCGAAAACAAGAAAACAACATAACGATAATATTGACATTACAGCTTTACAGGATCGACAGCGGCAGCAAGCCGTCATACTTCCGGGTTTGCTGCGGATCACCTATAACATGATTATATCACAGTATAATCGTTTCTTCAAGCCAAAAACACTGGAACGCAAAAAACTCTCCGGCATAAACCGGAGAGTCCTTCCGTCATCAAAGACGGTTCACTTTGTAAGATAGTAATAGTCCACCTGCGCCTTGCCTACAAGGGAGACAGGGAAATACAGTCTGCCGTTCTTTTTTGTGAACACAACGGAATCCGTTGAGGAGGAACTGAGCTGACTGATGGTCAGGGTATCGTCGGACTCCGACCAGCGGAAACGGATCTCTTTGGTCTCGCCGGTAAAGTTGCCGACTGCCGAGCCCGTACCGTCCGCATCAAGGGTCATGTCAAACTTCATCCCGTTTATCACCGCTTCGGCCTGGGACATCTCAGCCTCTGTCATGGAGGGCAGGGCTGACCTGTCTATCTCGAGGTGCCAGCTTCCGGCCATTGCGCTGCTGCCGGAACCGCCGCAGGCTGCCGTGGTGAGAAGGAGCATCATTATCAAAGCAATAAATAAGAAGATGGTTTTGCGTTTCATGATCTCCAGCTCCTTTTATGCACGCTTAAGGCACAGGTATTCGGGCTGTTCTGCCAGAAATACCCCGTCCTTATACTTGAATATGAACTGACCTGCAGTACCGTTAATTCCTCCCACGGGATCGGACAAAGTCAGGGTAGTGTCATCCAGCTTCCAGGTACCGCTGCCGCTCACCTCCGTGCCGTTGACCTTTCCGCTGATGTCTGCGGTTCCGTCCGACTTGAATTCCAGCTTGGTCTCAAAGTTCTTGAGATAATTTTCATAGAAGGTCTTCTCATCATGGTTGATACCCTCGTCCTTAACTCCGGTGACCCATGAGCCTTCCACGCTGAGTTTGTCGTCCTCGGACTTGCTGCAGCCGGCTGCGGCAAAGAGAAGGAACATTGTCAGAAGCGTGATGCTCAGTACTCTGGTGATAGTTTTCATTCTGATACACTCCCTGCATTATAAATTTTTGTAAAAATGCGACCGCCGCCCGCTGAGGGCGCACTGTGTATGTACGCCGTCAACGGACGGCCGGTCAGTTTAAATTATCTGCGGTATTTATTTATTACTGCTTCTCGAAGTAGAAATATTCTGCGCCTTCAACGCTGGCTTCTGCAGAAACATACATTTTGCCGTCTTTGATTACGAATGAACCGTCGGTATTCATAGCTGCGCCTTCGGTCTTTGTGCCGGAAATATTGATCTTGTCGCCTTCCTGGCTCCATGTGCCTTCAGCGCTTGATTCGCTGGACTGACCCATCAGGTCCATTTTGATGTTGGCAGTAACTTTGCCGCCTTCAGAGAAAGTCATAGTCATATCCATGCCGGTCTCCATCATTGCGACCATAGCCTGCTGTTCCTCAGGAACCTTGCTGGAATCGATCTTCATCTTCCAGGTACCAATAACA
This sequence comes from Acutalibacteraceae bacterium, assembly GCA_045221075.1. GTDB lineage: Bacteria > Bacillota > Clostridia > Oscillospirales > Acutalibacteraceae > UBA1213. Next base: position 9,563 of record JBGUWL010000263.1, on the reverse strand, counting down.
TTGCTGCTGCCGCTGCCTCCGTTGTTTCCGCAGGCTGCGGTTGCAAGTACCATAAATACTGCCATAAATACTACCAGCATTGTCTTACAGATCTTCTTCATAATTGTTCTCCTTTTCAATTAAAGTTTTGCCCCATAGACCGGGACTGTTTCTGTACGGCGTACCGGCAGACCCGAAAAACGGCGCGGCCAGACACACCTCACAGTCTAATCATACTATAATTTACGTTTTATGTCAATGAATAACATCCGATTTTTCCGTGCAATTAGATGACAATATTGTATTATTTGCGTGTTTTGTCAGTATTTTTATATATTGACAGGTCAGTCGGAATACACCGGATCCTCCTCCGCCGATACGATATAGAGTGCGGCGCACAGGGCAACCGACAGAGCCAGATGTTCGTCATCGGGCCGGAAAAGCTCCAGCTCATAGCCCTCACCGGAGCGGGTCCAGCATTTCTTCTGTGTCATCACGGTGCTCTTGTCAACGTCAAAGAGAGAAAACCGTCCGGCGGCAAGATCACCTCCGAACCGGTAGGCACTGCCGTATATCCTGAAGGAAAAATAATCCTTTACGTGGGGCAGAAGAATATAGAAGCCCGTCCGGCACCGGACTGTAAAATACTGCATCAGGATATGGTTGCGGGCAATTTCTGACACGCAGAGTCCCTCCGGCGTTGTCATAAGATAACGCTGACGGCCGGACTCTCCCTGAAATCCCACGACATACAGAAGGTTCTGAAGCCCGTCGAATATTTCAAATGGCACATTGGGGTCAGTGCCGGACCGCCTGATGTACAGTTTCATGATATCACCTCGGAGGGAGTTGTGCTTTGGGTCGTGATGGAACTCTGACTATTCGTTGAAGGTATTGTTTGCCACCGAAAGGGGTATGTGGGCAATGCGGGATATCTCCTCGGCGGTGACGGATTCATGCCCTTCAAGTTCCGACAGACCCTCGTACATCAGCAGCCAGGCTGCAAAGCTGTCTGCCTGACGCTCATATTTTGAAACGCAGAAGCCGGTATTGCAGCTCAGGTTGAGAGAGTTGGTACCGCTGTGCATTACAATGTGACCCAGCTCATGGGCGGTGGTGAAGCGCTTTTCGTAGTAGCCCAGACCGCCGTTCAGTACGATAAAGGGCATATCGTACATTGTGACGGTGAAACCGTTCACACAGGCGGGAAGCTCCTGTTCAAGCAGGGTTATCCCCATTTTTTCACAGATCAGCACCGGGTCTGAGGTGTTGTATTTTTTTATAAGCGTTTTTACGCTGTTATGTGCTTTTTTCATGTTGACCTCCGTCCCGACAGAAATATTCATCAGTTGCTACCGGCAGGCTTTTTGTGCTGCTGGCGGGCAATGGCGGCCACAACCTTGATGGCGTCGATGATCTTCATCCTGTCCTCACGGTCCAGAGGTACACCATCAAACATCAGGCCCTCCTGCATTGTAAGACGGCGGGTAAATTCGTCAAAGACCTCCGACACCTCCACCCCGTCCGAGGGGGTCTCGCGGGATGCCCCGATAAAATAATCTCCGGTCACTCCGAAGACCTCACAGAGCTTTCCCAGAATACGGCTGTCCGGCTCGCGCCTGTCCTGCTCGTACATACCCACGGCTGACGGCGACACCCCAAGCTTTGAGGCAAGCTCTGACTGTGTGAGGTTCTCGCTTTTTCTTAATGCTCTTATTTTTCTTCCAAGTGTCATATTTGACCCCCCGAGTCTTTCGCGGTATTTCTTCTTGTTACGGATTATACCACACGGATAGTGTAATTTCAAGGGGAAATTTGAAGATAAATTTAAAAATCGAAAGTTTGTTCCGTTTTTTAGGACTATCGAAATTTTGTTCGTTTTTTCTGTTGATTTTTCGAAAAATCGGGGTATAATTAATAATAGAACAGGGAAAAACTCCGGATAAAGCACAATTCATACTTATTTATCATAAAAAAGCCGGAGCTTGGTCCCTTATTATTATTCCAAAACAATACACAGAACGTGTAGAAAGAGAGGCAAAAATGACATACGCACAATGGGCAGGAGAATATCTTGAAAGCGCGGAAAAGATCAAAAGCAGGATAGAGTGTCTTCGCAGGGAGCAGAGAACCGCAGACCCCGGTGAACTTAAAGCACTTGACTGGCGAATCAGCGTACTGTACGGGATGTATCTGGACTGTATGCACACGGCAGAGATCCTCAACCGCAGGAAGGGCGAGATATGAGCCGGAAGCAATTCCGTAAAGCTCACCGATCCGGAGGATAGGGTATATTCAGACAGATACCGGCAGCGAAGCTTTCGCAGAACAAAAGGAGGAACAAAGAATGAAAGTAAAAAAGCTGAGTCTTACCGAAGCCCTTGAAGAACACGCAGCCTTTGACAGCTTTGTCCAGAAGGATAAGGACACAGACATCCGGCGCAGAAGAATGTCCCGCTTTATAAAAAGGGCGCTGGATACCGAGCTAACCGAACGCCGCAGACAATGCATCACCGCATACTATATCGAGGGCAGACGTGTTGACGAGATTGCCCGGGAGCTGGGCATCCGACCCACCACGGTATACAAGCATATCAAGGAGGCCCGCAGCCGGCTGAAAAGCAAAGCGGGATATGTGCTGCTGTGAGGGTGTGAGCGGTCTGATATCTGATATCGGACAGGAGGCGATAAATATTCAGGTCGTTAATTCCGGTCGTTATCAGTACACATTCATGCTGTAGGCGGTGACATGACCTATACTCAGTCAGTTTAACTTCTTTTCAGTTTTTGAATAATGACAAAAAAACTGTCAACAATATTGTTATCCGGAAATGGCAAAATAATGCCGGAGTACCGGAGACGTTTTCGGGAGGGTCATATATGACCCGTCCCGTCAACAACACTGACGTACACCGCCGACGGTGACGTCCGTTACGGGAGGAAAAAACAATGCTTGACAGAATCGCAATGATCCTGCTCATTATCGGCGGACTGAACTGGGGTATCATCGGTATCTTTCAGTTTGACCCGGTGGCCTGGCTGGGTGGCGGCCAGACCGGTATCATCAGCAGGATAATCTACACACTGGTCGCTCTTTCGGCGATATGGTGTATCACCCTGCTGTTCAGAGACAACAGAGAACCTGAAAGCCTGCCTGCATAAGCCCGGCCGTATCCGTTATGACGGAACTGCTTTGCCAACAGAAACGAAGCGCATATCCGTTTTGTGCAGTTGTCACTGAAACATGACTCCGGATATGCAGCACATTTTCACGGCGATAATACCGGTTTTCAATAGGAAGCTTTAGATATCCGAGGGGTAATCAGCGCCAAAGATACTAAAGTATTCTATCGGATATCAGTATTTTATAAAGCGGTTCAGGCAAAGAAAAAATCCGCCCTCCGGCGGATTTTTTTGTATGCTCATTTTCGACAGTGTATCAGTGCTGTGCTGCCTTAATCGGTCACTATCATATCGGAGAACTCAGGCTCCGGGTCGATCTCGGCGCCGTCGGGAATAGTCCTGACATCCGCCAGAACAAAGGCGCACTCGTTGGGCGGGATGATAAGCTCGTCCTTGTCAAGCTTTGTATCCATGAACACCGTTCCGCCGATAAATTCTTCGGGAACGGTGAAGTTTATGCTGTGGTCATCGGCATTGAACACACAGAGGAGCTGTTTTTCATTGCCGCGTCTGATGTACCCCATTGTTCTTCCGCCAGAACCGCAGTTTATAAGCTCACCGTCCGCAAGACATGAACAGGCGTGACGCATCTCACCAAGCCTGCGGTACCAGTCAAGAAGCTCCTTGTCCTCGTTGCCCCAGGGGAAGGTGGAACGGTTGAAGGGGTCCTTATAGCCCTCTACGCCAACCTCGTCACCGTAGTAAATGCAGGGAACGCCGGGAAGGGTGTAGAGTATGCCGCTGGCAAGGCGCATTCTTTCCAGTCCGTATGCCCTCTGTTCGGGAGACAGCTTTGTGGAAGCCTGCCACTCACGGCCTCGTCCGTGCTGTCTTTCACCGGCAAGCAGGGTGATGACACGCTCGGTGTCATGGGTTCCAAGCAGATTCATCAGACAGCGGATAACGGGACGGGGATAGTTTTCAAGCACGTTCAGAACAATCTCCAGCATATCACGTCCGTCACCGCAGTCAAGGAAGCCCAGTATCGCATCACGGAAGGGATAGTTCATAACGCTGTCCAGCTCGTTGCCGTAAAGGAAGCGGCGGCGTGAACCGTAGCTCTCCTTGTTTGAAGCGTCCTCCCATACCTCGCCTAAAAGCAGGGCATCGGGATCCTCGTCCTTTATTGCTTCACGGATATATTCGATGAATTCATCCGGCAGCTCGTCGGCAACGTCAAGTCTCCAGCCGCTGTTGCCGCAGCGCATCCATTTGCGGATTATGCCGTTTTCGCCGTTGATGTATTCGTTGAAGGAATGGGAAAGCTCCTCAACCTCGGGCAGGGTGTCAAAGCCCCACCAGGAATTGTAGATATTGGGCCACTCTATAAACTTGAACCAGGTAAAATAGGGTGACTCCACAGAGTTGTACGCACCCACACCGGGATAGCGGTGCTGGCGGTTAAAGTATTTGCTGTCGCTTCCGGTATGACTGAACACACCGTCGTTGATTATGTGTATACCCAGCTTCTTTGCCTCTTTGCAAAGGTCCTTGAAGTCCTTTTCGGTTCCCAGAATGGGGTCGATCTTTTCGTAATCGCCGGTATCATAGCGGTGATTTGAGTAGGCTTCAAAGATGGGGTTGAGATATATACAGGTAACGCCCAGTTCCTTAAGATAGGGCAGCTTCATTGTGATGCCTTTGAGGTCGCCCTGGAAGAAGTCGGAGTTGGTTATCATGCCGATCTCGTTGGGACGCCAGTCGGGAATGGTGTTCCAGTCGGTCTGGAGCTTTTTGTCGGGGTATATGCCCTTCTTTTTTTGTCCCGAAAAATAAAACCTGTCAGGGAAGATCTGATACATTATGCCGCCGGGCATCCAGGACGGTGTCTGGAAGTCCTTTTCGTAGCAGGTGAGCTGAAAGCGGGGCTCGTTTTCACTCATGGAAAGGTAGCCCTCTCCCCCGTAGCCCTTCATTATAAAGCGGCGGCCGTAACGGGTGTCAAGTCCGAAGTGGTACCAGTACAGTCCCACACGGTCAATATTGATGTCACACTCCCACTGTTCATGGTCGTCACCAACCATTCCTGCCCAGAACATACCGCTGACCATGGTGTCGCCGTATCTGTCGTCCTTTACTGCAAGAACGGCGCCGGAGCATCCCAGATCCCTTGGCAGAACTATGCGGAAATGGATATTTGTCCCGAAGGGTATTGCACCCACAGGGTTGCGGTATTCGGTATTTCGTGAATTGAAAAGCATCATGATATACTACCCCTTATATTACCGTGCCGCAAACGGCACAGATATATATATATGATTAACGTGACCTGACTCTTACAGCTTTTCACATAAAAGTGTCATGACACACGGATTATATTATAATACCTTGATTTTTTGATGTCAAGAGTCGTAACATCCACAGAACAGTGACCCTATCGGTACTTTTTTTATTAAACACGCCACTTTGTTTCCAATAATTCTATATTATGCCTTAATTTGGTAAGACTCCACCTTGTGCCACAGTGGTTCCTCCACCACTGCTTCCGCAAGTATGCCCTCTGCGGTGTATTCTTCGCTTTTCAGTGCGCCGGCGTTTCTCAGCACAGACAGGAGGGACGCCTTGTCAAAGGGTACAAGAAGTCTGAACATCCTCACCCTTACGGGCAGGTTGTCCTCCACGGCCTTCAGCAGACGGTCAACCCCCTCCCCTGTCTTTGCGCAGATACAGACACTGCCGCTGTCCCGGGGCAGGTCGTCGGGGTCGGCAATAAGGTCGCACTTGTTGAATACCGGAACTATTGGCCGATCAACGCAGCCCAGCTCACGGAGAAGATCGTTCGTGACCTCAAGGTGCAGACGGTACTCTTCGCTGGAAGCGTCGCACACGTTGAGGATGATATCGGCGGTGGCAGCCTCTTCAAGGGTGGACTTGAAGGCTTCCACAAGATGATGGGGAAGCCGGCGGACAAGACCTACCGTGTCTATCATCATCACCGACACTCCGCAGGGCAGTTTAAGCGCTCTCGAAGTGGGGTCAAGGGTGGCAAACAGCTTGTTTTCCGACAGAACTCCCGCCTGGGTCAGGGTGTTCATCAGGGTGGACTTTCCGGCGTTGGTATAGCCCACAATTGCAACGGTTATCACCCCGTCCTTGCGGCGGCGTTCCCTATGACGCTCTCTCCGGCCTGACATCTCGTCAAGCTGTTCTTTTAGGAATTCTATCCTGCGGCGTATGTGGCGTCTGTCGGTCTCAAGCTTGGTCTCGCCGGGACCTCTTGTGCCCACACCGCCTCCCAGACGGGACATTTCCTTTCCTTTTCCGGAAAGACGGGGCATCAGGTATTTGAGCTGAGCCAGCTCCACCTGCAGCTTGCCCTCGTTGGTTCTTGCCCTTATTGCAAAAATATCCATTATGAGCATGGTGCGGTCGATGGTCCTGACGTCGGTAGCGGCCTCTATGTTTCTTATCTGAGTGGGAGTAAGCTCCGTGTCGAACACAATAAAGTCTATCTCGTTCTGAGAGCAGAATTCCGTTATCTCCTCAAGGCGTCCGGAGCCTACACAGGTGGCACCGTCGGGCTTGTCCCTCTTCTGCATCATGGAAGCCACAGGTTCTGCGCCTGCGCTTTTTACAAGATCATACAGCTCGTCCATAGAAGCCTCTGCGTCATACTCCCCTGTGTCGATACCCACAAGCAAAGCTCTCTGGACGGTCACTTTGTTTTCATACAGTTCCATACTGATCCTCCTTGACTGTTTCGTCCTTACATTACATCATATCATATTTCTGCATTTTTCGGAAGAAAAGATTTACTGTAAATTATAGTCGAATTTTATAGAAATCTCCATTTTTATGTTTGCAAAACCACAGCCTTGTGGTATAATGGGATAAGTATGTATATCTGTATTTTTCACTATTGATACTAACATCAAAAAGGTCGGGTGACTTATGAAAAAGAAATATGATGTTCTGATCGTCGGTTCGGGAGCAGCCGGACTGTATGCAGCGCTGCAGTTTCCGGAGGATGTGAGCGTTCTTGTTATCTCAAAGCGTGAGCTGACTCTTTCGAACTCCTCTCTTGCCCAGGGCGGCGTTGCAGCCGTGCTGGATCAGGATCACGACAACTTCAAGCTGCATATAGCTGACACGCTCATTGCCGGCAAGTATAAAAACAATGTGGAGGCCATCGAGGTGCTTGTGTCCGAGGGACCCGGCGACGTCCTCAAGCTTAAGGAGATGGGCGTTGCCTTTGACCTTGACGAAAGCGGCAACCTGCAGATGACCCTTGAAGCCGGTCATTCACGCCACAGGATAGTCCATCACAAAGACTCCACCGGACGCGCCATCGTGGATGTACTTATAGAGCAGGTCATGACCCACAAAAACGTGGACATCGCCGACAACACCATGCTCTACAAGCTGGACAGGACTGAGGGCGGTTTCTTTGCCGGACTTCTGCTGAAGGACGGTTCCTCCGCCATCATCGCCGCCCGCTACTGCATCATGGCATCCGGCGGGATCGGACGTGTATATCAGTACACCACAAACTCCGCCATCGCCACAGGCGACGGCATTACCCTTGCATTTATGCTGGGTGCGCGCATCAAGCACCTGAGCCGCATACAGTTCCACCCCACCGCCTTTGCCGCAGAGAACGACCGTGAGCGTTTTCTTATCAGCGAGGCCGTAAGAGGCGAGGGCGCAGTACTTCTGAACTGCGACGGCGAGCGTTTTGCCTTCAAGTATGACGAGAGAGGCGAGCTTGCTCCCAGGGATGTGGTCTCAAACGCAATTATGCTGGAATCCCGGGCAAAGGGCAACGAAAAGTTCTATCTTGACATAACCCACAAGGACCCGGAATTCGTCAAGAAGCGCTTCCCCATGATCTACGAAAAGTGTCTTGAAGAAAACATCGACATCACAAAGCAGTGGATACCCGTCTTCCCCTGTCAGCACTATCTGATGGGCGGCATTGACGTTGACCTTTACGCCCGCACCACCGTTGACCGGCTCTATGCAGCAGGCGAGTGCTCTCACACCGGCGTTCACGGGGCAAACCGTCTTGCCAGTAACTCATTGCTGGAAGCTCTGGTTTTTTCACGGAGAGCCGCAAACGACATTACCAAAAAGCTCCGCTCCGAGCCCCAGACGGACTTCGGCACATTTACAGAGCATGAGGACCTCAGCGGCCGCACCCTGCCCCACGGCTACCGCACAGAGATACGCCGTCTGATGCAGGACTGTTATTTTGTCATCCCCAAACCGGAGCTTATTCCCGAAAGCATCCGCCGCTGCAAAGAGATACTCACCGACCTGACCGGCGGAGAATACGAGACAGACCACAACTTTGTGGAGGCGCAGAGCCTTGCCACCGTTGCCTGCATCATCCTTGAGGAGGTACAAAGAAAGAATGACACTGAATAAATTCTATCTTGATAACATAATAAAGACCGCACTGCTGGAGGACATCAACTACTGCGACGTCACCACCGACTATCTCATTCCCGAAGACCAGCAGGGCAGTGCAAGATTCGTTTCAAAAGCCGAGGGCATCGTCTGCGGCACCGAAGCCGCCGTAAGGGTGTTTCAGCTTCTTGATGAAAGCATCACCTCAGAGATCCTTATAAAGGACGGTGAGCCCGTAAAGAAGGGCGACTGCATCCTCACCCTCAAGGGCAGCGCGCGCACCCTGCTCAAAGGCGAGCGCACCGCACTGAACCTGATACAGCACATGAGCGGCATTGCCACCGCCGCAAACCGCTATATGAAGATGATAGAAGGCACAAAGGCCGTCATCGCAGACACCCGCAAGACACTTCCGGGTCTTCGTCCCCTGCAGAAATACGCAGTCATGACCGGCGGCGCACGAAATCACCGTTTCAACCTTTCCGACGCAGCAATGCTCAAGGACAACCACATTGACGCTGCCGGCGGCATTACAAACGCCATCACAAAGCTCCGCAGCAAGGTGGGTCACATGACAAAGATCGAAGTCGAGACCCGCAACCTTGACGAGCTGAGAGAAGCCCTTGCAGCGGGAGCCGACATCATCATGCTTGACAACATGAGTCCCGAAACAATGCGTGAAGCCGTCAGCATAACAGACGGCAGGGCGGTCCTTGAAGCCTCCGGCGGCATCACCGGCGACACCCTCCGCGCAGCCGCAGAGACCGGCGTGGATATCATATCAATCGGCGCTCTTACCCACTCCGTCACCGCCTTTGATATTTCAATGTATATCTCATAAGCGCAGAGCCGTTTCAGCAGAAATTGTTTCAGCCAGAAGTCGAATGTGAAATTTGGAATTTGGAAAGTGGAATTAGCGCTTCGCTTTAGTGTGAAGTGTGGAAAGTGAACCTTATCACGATGTAATACTATTTTCCGATTAAAAGCTGACACTTTTAATCGGAAAAGGCGCCGCCCGAGGCTGCGCCCATCTGTGCATACGCACAGATGAC
>JBGUWL010000262.1:0-1844 GCA_045221075.1 Acutalibacteraceae bacterium | reverse complement strand
AAGCAACTTTATTAGAAGTGATGATGCTAAAAATATAAATTACATAACACAATCACTAATATCAGGTATCTTTAGTGTTTCAATGACCGAATTATCACGAGCCTCCTCAAAATTTTCTGTAAAATCTCACCGATCTGTGGTATAATATACTCAATACACAAATTAAGACAAGGGAGAACAACAAAATGGGAAGACCACTGAAAAAGACGATGAGCGATGGAAAACGGGAGATAATCAGCAGACTGATATCGGAGTACGACATACATTCTGTCGGAGATATCGAAGAGGCACTGAAGGATCTTCTGGGCGGCACCATCAAAGGGATGATGGAAGCCGAGATGGAGAACCAGAAGGAAGAAACACAGAAGACCGAACCGGATTACAGCGATCAGAGAAACGGGTACAAGACAAAGACGGTCAGATCAAACTACGGACCTGTGGAAATAGACGTCCCGCAGGATCGTAAAAGCGACTACGAGCCGAAGATCGTTCCAAAGTACAGCCGCGACATCTCTGGAATCGACGACAAGATAATCAGGATGTACGCCGGAGGAATGAGCGTCAGCGAGATCAGCGAACAGATCGAAGAAATATACGGCTTTGACGTCAGCGAGGGGCTTGTGACCGGCGTCACAAACAAGATACTGCCAAAGATCGACGAATGGCAGAGGCGGCCGCTGTGTCCGATATACCCGATAGTATTCATCGACGCGATAGTATTCAATGTCAGGGACGAAGGTTCCATACAGAAGAAAGCGGTTTACGTCATACTGGGAGTCCGGGAGGACGGGATAAAAGAGGTGCTGTCAGTCCTGGTCGGAGACACGGAGAGCGCGAAATTCTGGCTGACAGCTTTGAACGAGCTGAAGAACAGAGGCGTGAGAGACATTCTGATCGTATGCGCCGACGGTCTCAGCGGAATAAAAGAGGCGATAACGGCGGCGTTTCCGCAGGCGGAATACCAGCGCTGCGTCGTCCACATGGTAAGAAACACGCTGAAATATGTGTCAGACAAAGACAGGAAAGAGTACGCCGCCGATCTGAAAACGATATACCACGCGCCGTCTGAAAAAGAAGCTTATGAAAACATGCTGAACGTCAGGGACAAGTGGTCGAAGAAGTATCCCAATTCCATGAAAGCGTGGGAGGAGCGCTGGGATGAAGTATCGGCGATATTCAAGTTCTCGGCGACCGTACGCAGGACGATCTACACTACCAACGCCATAGAAAGCCTGAACAGCTCGCTTCGCCGGCTGAACAAGAGCCGCTCGGTGTTTCCGGACACTCAGGCTCTGACCAAAGCCGTCTGTCTGTCGGTCTGGCACGCGACGAAGAAATGGACGATGCCTGTACGGAACTGGGGCGAGGTTTATGCCGAGCTTACGGTAATGTATCCCGAAAGACTGGGGTGATCCGCCGTCACCCTTGACAGAACGCCGCGAAAATGGTATACTTATACTGCCGACGGCGAGGATGACTCGAAAATACGCGTTCAGACCGGTCTCGCCGTCGGAATGAACATTGTACCATTTTCGCGCCAACCTGTCAAGGGCAGGCCGCCTGCGGCGGTGACTGGTGTACGGTTTCCGCTGTCATCCGCCTCCGGCTCGGGTGATCTCAAAATTCGCCGGGATTTGACTTGAAATTTTTATCGCGGATTGCGGTCTTTACAGAAAATTCTGAACAGAGCTATATTGGAATATCTCCGTTTTCAATGAATCTTCTCAAATAGACTTTCTCGTTTTTCGCGTATTGTATCGCGGATGAGAGTTTGGTCTTCGGAGCCGCGGATATGGTGTCAAGCCATGCGAAAAAATCGTCAAGGATCGGTCTTGAGCGTTCCT
>JBGUWL010000261.1:0-1587 GCA_045221075.1 Acutalibacteraceae bacterium | reverse complement strand
GTGGAATGGCGTGTGTACTGGTTCCAGATCTGGTGTCAGGAAAACGGAAAAGCCTGTTTGATTGAAGAGCGGCCGGTGGAAATTGTCCCCGGTACCAATTTCATCCAAAGCTGCTGTACAGTCTATATTGACGGAGAAGCAGTTGGCCATGGTATCGGAGGCATCAATCTCAACGGCAGTAAAGGCGGCGATTATTGCATCCAGAGCTGCGCAACGATTGCCAAAGGCCGCGCTCTGGCCAACGCAGGCTTTGGATCTGTTTTTTCAAGCGCTCTCGACAGCGAGAACGGAGCAGATATCCCCTGCGACGGAGGCATGGGCACAGATTTCTTTGCGTTCAGCCCGCAGTGGCTTGGGCCAACAGCTGGAAATCCGATCACCAGGGGCTTTCAGACGACGCCTCCCGCTGTGCCAGCTAAGCCTGACTCGACTCCTCAGCCCAGCACGCCGGCATTTACTCCGGCCTTTGTGGATCAGCCCGTAAGGCAGGCAACGACAGTCCCGGAAACGGGAAACGCGCCTAAAACACGGGAAGAAGCACTGACATTTATTGTTCCCATGAAGGGAGAATGGTTTGGACATCCTCTCGGAGAGGTCTTAGCCAAGAGGCCCAAGGATGTGCGTTTCTATGCCACATGCAGAAATGCGGATCTGAAAGCAGCGGCAAAGCTGGTACTCAATCAGTAAGGAGGGCTTGAACATGGCCCAGTTTAGTATCCCCATCGAAGATATTGTAGATTTGCTGGGTCTTGAAAGAAGTCCAAAAAGCCATCCGGGCGCCAGAAGCATCAAGGTACATTGTCCTTTTTGCGGTCACCGGGGGTATACAATGGATGTAGATTTGGTGAACTGTGTTTATCACTGCTTCCATTGTCCGGATGATATGCAGCGGAATAACGGCGCACTCGACTTATACAGCCGAGTGCGCCTGGGAGCTCCGTCTTATCAATTGGATCGGAAAAAGGTGTTTCACCAACTCTGCGAGGAACTCGGAAGCGAAAGCCCTCAAATCTGCAAAACCAGGGAAACAGCTGTCAAAGACAGAAACATCTATCCGGCAGAAGACAAAACGCTGAATGAAGCATACTCTGCTTTGCTTCAACTACCGTATTTGAAGCTGTCACGAAAACACGCAGAAAATCTGATGGCAAGAGGTCTGCCTGAAAAGGTAGCCTATCAAGGTAAGTTCGCTACGCTCCCGCCAAGTTATATGGTGGTAAAAGATCATCCGGATGGGAAAGCGGTCTCTGACTGGTATTGGTCGAATGACATCGAAACAATCCGTAAAGAGTCGCCGGCCCTTTCCATTTATCGGTGGAGAGATGTGGTTGCGGGTATCCTGATTGCGGGAGATCTCACCCGTCAGGGCGTGAACCTAAAAGGAGTGCCAGGATTCTATCGGATTGCTCCCGAAAAGTGGGCGTTTCGCTATGATACTGGGATGCTGATCCCAACCATATCGTATGAGGGAAACATCGTCGGCATACAAACCCGGCGCGATACTCTTGGCAAGAACGGTCTTCGGTATATGACTTTGTCATCCAAAGGCCTGCCGGAAGGCCCCACTGTGAGGATCGCGAGGACACA
>JBGUWL010000260.1:0-12558 GCA_045221075.1 Acutalibacteraceae bacterium | reverse complement strand
GTCATCTGTGCGTATGCACAGATGGGCGCAGCCTCGGGCGGCGCCTTTTCCGGTTAAAAGTGTCAGCTTTTAATCGGAAAACAGTATGAAATCTCCCGCTCTGCATAACCGGATGTCGCCGTACAGGTTTTTCTGTCTGTCGGAAATAAATACAAGCGCAAAAAAACTCCCCTGCCCGGTGGATATCCCATGGGACAGGGGAGCATTATCTTGTTCAGGATCACTAATGCTCCTGATTATTTATCGCTTACACGAACGGTAAAGTATCTTACGTCAATGTTGCCTGCAGCATCCTTGACCTTAACGCTGACGTTATAGGTAACGCCCTTTCCAAACTTAAGGGTAACGGTGCTGTTCTCTGAATAGTCCTGCTTTACGGTCCACTTCTTGGAATCAGCCTTCTTGAAGCTGACAGCGTAGGTGTAGCCGCCGTCGCCGCCCTTTGCGGAAGCGTTTACGGTGAAGGCCTCACCCATAGAGAAGGTGGAGGTGTTTCTCAGCTCTTCGTTGACCTGAAGATCAAAGGTCTTTCCGGCGATCTTTCCGGAAGCATCCTTGACATTTACGGAAACAACATACTTAACGGCAGACTTGGGAGTGATAACAACGGTCTTGTTGCTGCTGAACTTCTGAGCATAGATCCAGGTCTTTGTGCCGTACTTTCTGTAGCGAACGGAATACTCATAGCCGCCGAAGCCGCCCTGAGCGGAGCAGTTTACGGTAACGGACTTGCCAAGCATGATCTTGGTATCGGAAACAGTGGAAGTGTTCTTGAGTGCCTTTACGCACTGAACGTCAAAGTCAGTTGTTGAGACCTCGCCGTTCTTGTCCTTGACGTTTACACGGACAACATACTTGCCTACGGTATCGAGTGTGAGCTTTACGGTGTCGTTAGCGCTGTAAGCCTGCTTTGTGATGAAGGTCGTGGCGCCGGGCTTCTTGTAAAGCACGGAATACTTATATTCGCCTGCGCCGCCGCCTGCCAGACAGTTTACGGTAAGCTCACTGTTGACGACCAGCTTCTGAGCGGATACTGTGGATTTGTTTACAAGGGGATCCTTAACGGTCAGCTTCAGGATCTTTTCGGCTGTCTTTGCAGTCTTGGTATCCTTTACAACTACCTTGAACTCATAATCCTTTGCGTAGTTGGGAGTGAAGTCCTTGGTAGCCTTTGTGGTGTAATCCTGCATCAGATACCATTTGGTGGTGCCTGCAAGTCTTGAATAAAATGCATACTTGAATGAGCCTGAACCGCCTGTAGCCTTGCCCTTGATGGTTACGGCACTGCCCAGGTTGATGGTCCTGGAAGAAAGTACAGAAGCGTTTACGGGCTTGGTGAATACGCCAAGATCAAGGATCTTGTCGGCAATAGAACCGTTCTCATCCTTTACCTTTACCATTATCTGATAGGGAACTGCCTTGATGGGCTTGAACTCAACAGATGTCTTGGTGCTGTAGCCCTGGAGCTTGCTCCATTCGGTATCGGCAGCTTTTTTGTAGAAAACAGAGTAGAGATATGAGCCGTAGCCGCCCTCAGCAGCAGCGTTCACATTGATCTTTTCGCCAAGTACAATATTCTGCTTGCTGAGCTTTGACTGATTCTTGAGCACTGCGGGAACGGTGACAGCTCTGTCAAGAGACTTGTCCTCTGTCTCGGTGCAGCCGCAGAGTACGGTATAAGCATACTTGCCGGGCTCAATATCGCCCTTTACCCTGACTGTCCAGCTTACCTGCTTGATCTCACGGGGAGCAAGTGTGCCAAGCTCGATCCTGCTCTTGCCCTTTGCAAGGGTCATGCCCTGGGGCAGAGTCAGCTTTGCAAAAGCGTTGGTAGCGTCAACGGATGCTACGTTCTCAACATAAGCGGTAACGATAAAATCTTTATATACAGGGAGACCTGTTGCCTGGTCAACGCTCTTTGAGGTAACCAGTGAGTCACCGTAGATGCTCAGTGAAAGAGGAGGAGCAACGTCCTGGGTCAGTTCGCTGAGGCCGTAATATGTGGTATATACGCGGCTCTTGCCTGCGCCCAGCTTCTTTTCGTTCCAGATAACGCCCACAGCGCTGTCGCCGTTTGATTTGTCGGGAGTGGTCTCATAGTTCCACTCGCAGTTCTTGATACCTCTCCAGTTGCAGAACTGCACCTTGTCGGGGTTGTTTTCGTTGTCACCGTCACGGAAGAAGGAGCCCTGTGAGATAACGGTGGGCTTTGTCAGATCGTCAAATGCCTGCCAGTACTGGGGGATATCGTCCCCTGTGAATTCGGTCTCGGTGGTAACGTCGCCCACGCCGGATACTCTGAAAGGAGCGCTGTCATTGCTGCCCAGCATGGTGTCCATCATAATTCTGAAACCGACGTCATGAGCTGCGGTATCGTTGTTTGTAACGATGTACTTTACTTCAAGCACGTCGTCACGGCCTGTTGAAATGTTTCTTACAAAGGACAGCTTCTGCTGAACGGTAACATTATCGTACTTTGCAGAGGATGTGTTGCACTTGCTGTCTGCCGAGAAAGCCGGTGCGGAAACAACTCCGCCGGCGTTGTAGCTGTCGCCGTAGATATAGGGGTTACTGTCAACGACCAGGGTAGAATAGCTTGTTCCGCTTCCGATACCCGGAAAGCCGTAAAGCATCTTCTTGTCGTTGTCGGATTCTGTGTCGGGGTTGCCGCCTGTTGTGCCAAGAACGAAACGTCCCTTGTCCATATTGAGGCAGAGCTTGATGTAGCCGTTGTACATCTGGTTGTCACTTACTGTGACCTGGTTCATTTCGGTTTCTTCGGGAGTTGCCGCGCTTGCGGAAACTGCGCCGAAAGCAGCGCCTGCAGTCATGGTCAGAGCCAGAGCAGAAACCGCAAAGATCTTAAGGAGCTTTTTCAATTTGTCATTCCTCCAAAATAATAGGGGTTCTCTGAAACCGGAACACGAGCATGATCGCCGTGTGGGAGGTTTTCAAAGGTTCCCGATAGGTAACACGGATCGCTGACCCGCAGAGGCCGTTCTTTACCGCCCTTCACGATACTTCGCGGTCTCTGCGGGAATATGTCTGTGAACGGGCCGCAGACATCGGATCCGGCATTGATCCTGCGTATTCCATGGGGAACACGCCCCTTCATGACTGAGTATATATTTTTGTTTTTCCATTGTCAACCATATAAAAACCGCCGCCATCTGAGTCCTGATCCCGTCAGGATCTTTTCATAGTCAATTCACACAATATTCATAATTCTATCTGATAAAACCTTATCTTTATTTGCAACAAATTCACATTGAAAAAAGCACCGACTGTGCAATCTGCAGCAGTGATGCTTTTTTTTTATTGGTTTTTTGTTTTTATAGTAGATTTTTGAGTTTTTTTTCGTCAGGGACTGTTTTCATATTCTATCTCAAAGTTTGCCCAAAGGGGCATCATGCTTTCCATCTGAGTCAGCAGTCTGTTCTGCTGCGCTGCCGTAATATTATCGGTACAATGAAAGACTATCGTCCCTGTGGACGGGTCATAGGTAAACTGCCCGTGGGCGCTGAAGCTGTCCCTGAGCTTTTCAAGACCGCTTTTTGTAAAATCCATGGGCGTTACCGACATGGCGTTTATCAGCGCTTCCCTGCGCCTGCGTTCGGTGCTTTCAAGATTCAGCCTCGAAAACATCGCCTCACGCTCTTCAAGTCCGAAGCTCCGGGCGTTTCTGACAAAACACTCCCGCTTCATCTCCTCAAGCCGGTCAAAGCACAGGGCAAGACCTGCGGAATACGCACTCAGCTCGGCATAGAGAAGACTGCCGCTGTCCGCGCTGTAAAGCCCCGTTTCCTCAAGAATGTTCTTTATTCTTTCAAATTCTGCCACTGTTTCACCGCCTTATGCATCCATGTCGCCGACAGTCAGAGTGCCAAGCACCGCCATCTGACTTGCGGTTATGGCAGTATCCGTCATGCCGCTGCCGAAGCGGTAGTTTTCAACTCCGTCCGTTTCCAGCGCTATGCGTCCCATGGCCGCAAGGGTAACGTCCTCTCCCACGGGGATAGTATTGAAATATCCCACTATCCTCTGCTGCACCCGGGCGCTGACCTCTCCCGGGTCATATCCGCTTCTGACACGGATCAGCACGCTGACGTTCACCGTCACAAGGGACGCCGCGCTCACCTGAACGTCAATGCCGAAGGGAGCCTTTGCGCTTATGGCCGCCGCTGCAGCCGTCACGGTATCCGCCGAGGGCTGCGCTCCCCTGCCGCCTAACTTTACCACCACCGTTCCGGGAACAGAGCCTCTGAAGGCCTTTGCGGACGCCACACCCTCAGTTTCAAGGGCTGCGGCCTCAAAGTAGGGAGCATCCACCCCGTTTGACGAACACAGACAGCTTTCTCTAATCCTTTCCCGCAGGGACTTGTCGTCCTCGTCATCGGTGCCGCCGTAAAAGCCCGTGGAATTGCTTATCCTGACTCCGGCAGAAAGATATGTAACGATGGTGTTCACCTGATCGGGACCTATATTATACTGAGTACCGCTGTTTTCCGCCTCACATCTGAGCAGCATTATAGTTCCTCCCCTGCTTATGAGTCCTGCAGAAAGAGTCACATACCTGAGAGAGCCGTCACCCACGGAGCATACCGTTCCCTGGGGTATCACAAAGTCATAGTCAAGGGGCATTTCAAGCATGAAGCATATCACCCCCGAAGCCTTTGTTCCTTTGTTTCTTGCAAGTCCTCTCTGCATCGCGTGAAGGTCAAGGCACTCCCCAGATGCGGTAGAAGGGAACATCTGCTTCCTCAGCCAGTCGGCCTCAGAGCTCATGGAATATATCTCCCCTGCCAGTACCTTCAGCCTGATTCCGATATCTCCCGCATCATCGGCAGAATATCCCGCAAGCTCCTCAAAGCGCTCCTTCATGCGTTCCAGTATTTCATCGTATGTTATCATGCTCCGCTCCTCTCCGGTAAACAAACCTCAGATTCCTCTCCCTCAAGGGCAGCAAATATCCTTACTTCCCCTTCGTTTATCATAACGCCGTTCACTTCCATACCGGGTATCGCCCCAAGGGCGTCCCTTGCCATTTCTTCAATTGTACCGGCGGCACCGGCGTCGGAAGGGCTTACACTATATATGTCGCTGCCCAGCTCCCGGTCATAGACAAAGCTTCCCTTTTTTGCGGCAAGAAGGATGTAGGCCCGCTGCATGAGCTCATCCTTTCCGTCAATAAGCACCGGTCTGCCATTGCTGTCCCTTTCAAGATCTCCTCCGGTCCCTATGGCTGTATCCATTATCACTCCACCTCCAGAAGCTGTCCGTTTATGTATACGTTGCCTTCTATTTTTATGTCGCCGTCGTTGGTAAGGTGAACGGAAGCGGCGGGAGTAAACAGCACCAGCTCTCCCGGCTTTATGTCGAACCGGTTGAAGATCATCCGTACCCCGATACAGAGCTGACGGTTCCCGTCGGACAGCATAACGGCATCCTCATTTGCGCCGGGTATATATGCCATCCCTCCCGGGGACACTATCCCGTACTGTCCTGCTCCTCCGGTACCGCCGGCAGACACCCTTCTGTCGGAGCTGCCGCTGACAAGACCGGAACCGATGCCGAGCTTTTCACCGCTCCTTGTAAGCTTTCTTGAGATCCTCACTGTACCTTCACCTCTCCTTCAATGACCGTTTTTTCTCCGTTTATGTCGTATGTAAATATGACCTCGCTTATAACGTACTCCTGTTTTTCCCCGTCTATCACAAGGGTGTCTCCGGGTCTGCACCATAGACTGCCGGCAGCCTCCGCCCTGAGGGTACGGGACGCGGCCCGGGACTTTCTTATCATCTCAAAGGCCTCGGGGACCCCCTTGCCGCTTCCGGAAAGTGCGTCATAATATCTCACCCTGCGGATACTCTCAGCCGCCGCTTCATCGTCGGATGCCGGCATATCATATCCGCCTCCCATGTAGGTTCTGGCTCTTATCTCCGAGATACGGACGTCCCTGCGGTATTCCCTTCTCAGGGACAGAAGATGTTCCGGCGACAGAATCACCCTGCCGCTCTGATGCTCACCGCTGATGTCGATGGTCCCGTCAGGAGTGAGCCGGGGCTCCGTGCCGGTAAAGCGGCGGCAGAATTCCTTCAGAACGCTCCATTCGCTCATGCCCTTCTTTACCGTAAGCTCCCCGCCGAAGGCTTTGTCCGTCCCGCAAAAGCCGCAGAAACCCAAAGGCTCAAAATGCCTTTTCATCAGCACAGGCATTGAGGGCGCGCAATAGGTCTGGGGACAGGCCTCGTTGTCAAGGAGCACCGCCTCTCTGCTGCGGGCCGTGACGGTAAGTATCCTGCCGTTTTTTGTGTATTCCTCACCCTGACGGTCAACAAGACCGTAAAACAGCGCCTCTCCCTCATGCTCCATAAGGACGGACACAAGAGGCTCCCTGCTGCCCTCAACAGCAAAGCTGCAGGAAAGACTGTCGGCAGGAGCGTTCTTTGAGGACACAAGGCTCACCGTCAACGGTCGGAGCATCACCGTGTTTTTCCCTTTTATGTCCGTAAGCACAAATCTCATAGAAGCCTCACCCTCTTTCCGGCGGGAACGGGATCGTCCGGTCTGAACAGGTCGGGATTAAGCTCCCTCAGAGCCTCCGTATCCCTTCCGTATTCAAAGGCAAAGTCCCAGAGGGTCTTTGTTCCGTCACCCAGGGCATATCCCCTGGGCGGCAGGTCACCCGGGTTTCTGCACTCAACAAAAGAGAAGGCATATCTGATCACACCCTCAGTGTCGTCGCCCAAAAGCTCCAGCTTTTCAAAAAGGGCATAGACCGGCTCCTGCCCGGGTACGTAAAGTATCCCTCTGCCGCCCTTTTCAAAAAGCCCTCTCAGGCGCAGATAATCACTTTCCCTGTTTTCTCCGAAAAACTCGCCCTCGCCGCTTATCCTGCGTCCGATGGTACCTCTTACGCTGACAAGGCTTTTTCCGTCCGGTATTCTCTGTTCTGCCACAGTACGCTGATGTGTTATCCTGAGCACATAGGGATTCACCGGAAATATCATATCCCCGAAGCTCATTTTTCCCTTACAGTTCACTTGTTTCCTCCTCTGCGTCAAGCAGTCTTTCATACCGCAGGCCGTCATACCCCACGATCTCCGAAAGACGTATCATGTCAAGAAGCTCCGTTTCTGTCAGAGCCGCAGTATTTCTGATGTATCCGGCGTTTTCGCTCTCCCTCATGAAATACCCTCCCCTGTTTTCATTCCAAGGGCGGTAATGCTGACTCTCTCCCTGAAACGGCTGCTGTCTGCGAGCCATTCAAAATCGTCCCATACGCAGCCCGTAAGCACCACCCTTTTCCCGTCAAGCACAAGAGTGACGGTGAAATTGTCAAGGTCATAGAAATTGCAGTTTTCAAAGGGCTGCAGAAACCGCACCTCCGTCAGTTCAAGACGGTACTCCCTGCTCTTTGTCACATGAGCGGCATCCTCGAAACAAAAGCAGCTCCGTACCCTGTGGATGCTGCCTTTGACCCTCAGCACCGCCTTCTCCGCCTGCATCAGACGGCGCCCGTCAATATATACGGCAGCGTCCCTGCCGCAAAGCGCCCTGTTTTCCGTCAAAGCATTCCCTCCTCCGTAAAGCTGCGGCAGGAACAGTGCGGGGTATCGGAAAAACATCCGGACACCCGCAAAAGCGCCTGCACACATTATTCATCCGCCTGTATGCTCCCTGAGGGTAAACCTCATTACTACTTTATATGCAAAAATCGTTTTGTCGTACCTGCAGCCCTCAACTCCCACGGAGCAGATATTTCTTCCGGCGTCATTGTTCAGAAGAGCGCGGCACAGCAGGAGGGCCGTGTCCTCACAATGGCCGCCGCCCTGCTTTTCGGGAGTTATGACTGTGACCCTCAGCTTTTCGCTGCCGAAAAAGTCATCCTCGCTCCCGAGGAGAAAGGACATCCTGTCCGTTCCCTCTCTGCAGAAGCATATCAGGGGCGCTTCTACCGGATAGGGCAGCTCCGTCTGTTCGTCGGACTTTATCAGACGGCAGCCGCCGAGTCCGGGCAGGTCCGATACCGACCCTATCCATTTTTCAATGCTTTTCATGTCCATAATTATTCCTCCGTCACCTTCCTCACACAGGCCCTTATATACTGACCGGAGGGATGCTCATACTCATCCTGCCATATCAGGATATAGCTCTCGTTTCCCGCATATATCCTGCTGCCGTAGCCGGAGCCTTCAAGAAGCTCCCGGCCGCAGAACATCTGATAGCGCTTCATGTCCTGACGTCCCTCATCGGTGCGGGAAAGACCTCCCCACTGGCGCTGATCAAAACGCAGGGGATAAAAAACCGCCTTCCCCGTCTTTAGTCCCTCCCGGGATTCAACGGTCACGGGACAGCCGATACGCCCGATGGCGCATGCAAGCTCATTCATCTGTGTTGATCCCTCCTTCTCAGTCAAAGCCGTAAAACACAAAGCCGCCCGTACCGGGACACACTCCCAGCCGCGCCAGGGCTTCGTTATACAGTCTTTCGGCATATTCAAGCCTGTCGGGACTGTAATGCACACTGACCTGACCTACGGTAACACTGTCGGTGCCGCCGCTTGTCATCAGTCCCAGAATAAAACGATAGTATGCAAGAGCCGCAGCAGCGTACTCCGCCTTTTCCTGCATATCCTGAGAGGGACTCTCCGGAAGCATCTCCCCGATATCATCAAGGGACATTTCACACAGAAAGCGCCGCGGTGCAGCCTCCTCCTCCGAAAGTCCGCTCAGACCGATAAAATGATCCTTCACCCGTTCGATATTCAATATCCTGCCTCCTTCCGGCGTACCGGGACGGCACATTGTTCCGTGCCGCCCCGAGCCTTTCCTGTACCAATATCAGCGGAAACCCGCCCCGATCATCAGGTCAGCAGCTTTGAAGCATCCTTGAAGATCTTTGCAAAGCCTGCGATACAGCTTATGGAAGCTCTTTCAAGCTGTCTGTCGATGAGCTTGTCGGTGTCCATTATGATATTGCCGGACTGGACCATTTCAAGGGCGCAGTTCTTGTCAAGACCGATGATCTTGCCGGAGGTCATTGAAGGAACGTGCAGCAGGTTCGCGCCCACGGGAGTTATCATGCGGCCGGTACCCTGAAATGTCAGACCCGCCTGAGCATCCTTCATCTCGGTAAGGGCAAGCAGCTTCTGCATCATGTCCGTAGGAGCAAGCAGGGTATTCAGCTCATAGGGAGCAAGCGCCGCCCAGAGACTGATAAGGTCGGCATAGCTCAGAGAACCGCTTGTGGCAAGAGAAACGGTGCCCGCAGGGTTGCTGTTGCCGTCACCGTTGATGATAACGTCAACTGCGTCCTTCATCTGTTCCCTTGCAATGTGGGCGCCGATCTGCTTAAGAGTGACCGCAAACAGGTCAAGGCGCTGAAAGCGTATAGCTTCATAGGACGCCACCAGCATCCTGCCTCTCTTTGTGAGCTTTACAAGATTCTCGGCGGTCTTTACTTTTGTCTGGGGAAGGGCCGCGCCCTCTGCGACAGGCTTGAGGGTCTTGTCGTCATCGGAAAGGTCGGACACCACAGAGCGGTAATCCATGCCGTCGATCACGGTCTTTACCGCAACGATGTCCTTAAGGCTGTCAGAGGCCTCCATACCCTGTCTTACGGCTCTGGACACATATTCCGGAAACAACGCGGCAGAGTTTGAGGTCTCAAAGAACTTCTGAACGCAGTCGGAATGGGCGCCCCCCACCTTTATGTCATAGCGCTTGAGCTGGCGCTGAAATGCGTCCAGTCCCTCAAGCTCGCTGCCCTGATAGGCCTCGGAGGGGTCAAGCTCCTCCAGCACCTCTGTCAGAGTCTTTCCGGTGTTGTACATACCCTTTTCGAGTTTTATAGAATCATAAAATGCCATAGTAATTCCTCCTTTTATATCAGAGCAGGATACCTGCAGTGCCTGCGGTGCTGTTTACATCCACAACAAGATACTCCCTGCCGTTGGTGGTGTCTACTGTCACCTTGCCTCCGGTGGCGGCCGCAAGCTGCTGGTAGCCCACGGTGAGTGTGCCGGAATAGGGCACCGTGATATAACCGCCGATCTGTACTGCGGCATAGCCGTTTCTCACACTGCGGCATATACCGCAGAAGGCTCCGCTGGTGACAGCCTGCACCTTGCCGTTTGCCGACATTGCCACGGGCTTTCCGGCGGCGACTCCGCTGGCCGCCTCAAAGGTCACTATTGCTTCACCGATACCGTCAAATGATGTTTTCATAAAAATTCCTCCTCCTTAAATATTCTGATAGTTCTGATTGCTGCGGGCTGCATTGCCGCCTCTTGCAAGCTGGGGCTTTACCGGCAGGATGTCCGAAGCCCTGCTCTCAAAGGCCTTTTTCAGGCTGTCAAGCTGACGGGCGGTAAGCCCCTCCGTGATATAGCACAGAGTATCCCTGTCAAGCTCCGGGAACACCACCGCAGAAAGTCCCCTGACCTCCTTGATGAGCCTGTCACGGTAATACTCGCCCTCGGCGGCCTTTTTCTCAAGCTCCCTGAAGCTCGCGGCAAGCTCTGACATTTCATCGGCCGTGAATGACTGTTCCTCTCCGGAAAACAGCTTCTTCTCAATATCCATCAACATTCCTCCCTTCAGATCATTGTTTTTCAGGTCATTGTCCCCTCCTGTCAGCGGGAAATAGCGCTTTATCACCCCTGCGCTGCGCTGGGACGGGACCGCAACAAAGGACCATTCGTAAGCGTCGGTGGGATCCTCCAAAACGGCAGTGCAGAGCTTCCCGCCGTATCTTCTGCCCTTGATGTGGGTACAGGCTTCGATATCCTTTCCGCACAGGGAGCAGGTCTTTTTCCTGACCGCGCATCCCACGCTCACTTCCTTTTTGATACCGCCCTCAATGGCGTCAATAAGCTCCTGACCCTTACTGCTGCGGTGTATGTAGGCCCTTGCGCAAAGTCTGCGGTAGGGTCTGCCGTCGGAGGTGAGCTTTCCCTCAACGGCCTCGGTGCGGCAGGAGATTATCCTTGCCCCCTGATTGCGGCTCTTCGCCTCATGGTCGGTAACGCCGGTGACTCCGGGATAAAGCCTGCACAGCTTTTCAAGAGCCTCGTCGGAAAAGCGCTCCATATCCCTGTCGATGTCGTTGTCGCACAGCACCAGAGAGAACACATACACCTCGTCTTCCTTCAGTTCCCTGCCGGTAAACCGGTTTATCTGTTCCAGCTCTCCCGGCTTCGGCAGGCCTGTTTTCTGTTCCATAGTTCACTCTCCTTTGTTCATTCCTGGGATGTACTCTCCTCCATGGACTCCGCCTGGGCGTTGAACAGTCTTGCCCTTGCAAGCTCCACCTCATCCTGCAGGTTTATGTTGTTCCACCTGAGGGTAAATCCCGTACAGTGATCGTTGAGCCTGAGCCACAGCTCGCATATCCTTCTGACCGCTCCTTCAAGCCGGCTGCGGTAATACTCCAGCTCGCTGGTGAGTATATCCACCTGCTGTGTGGACATACGCTCCGTTGAGGACCAGGAAAACCCCAGCAAAAACGGCGGTATGGACAGCTTTGACAAAAGCTGCTCCGTCAGAAGTCTTGCAGGTATCTGACAGTCCGGCACCTGATGTTCCGCGCCTATCACACGGATATTCACATCTCCCACGGTCACAAAATCCCTGGGGTCACTGCTGTGCATGGCCTTGCTCCACTCGGAGGCGATCATCTCGGCTCTCTGCTTTGTAAAGCTCCTGTCGTTCTCCCCGGGCTTATAGTTTACGGCAAAGCGCACGTTTCCCACTCTGTCCCAGTTGACCCCCACGGAGCGGAATATCTTCATCAGCACATCTCCCACAAAGGGCAGTCCTCTCAGCAGTGAAGTGCCGTAGACCTTTCCCGGCTCCTTCATCAGGGTGCTGCACAGCACAAGGGCAGGATAGGGCACAGGTATCCTCTCCCCGGTCTCGCTGACGGATAGAATACGGACGTCAAGGGGGTTTTTGTCCGCTTTAAGCTCCACGTCCTCCAGCGATGCGTTATAGAGCGCCGCGATCTCTCTGCCGCTCCTGTCCATTACTATCTCCCCCACGGCGGTGCCGTACATCATAAGCTGGTCGGCATAGATACCTAAAAAGCAGTCTATCCCTCTGTCACAGCCGTTGACCCTG
Source organism: Acutalibacteraceae bacterium (assembly GCA_045221075.1). Classification (GTDB taxonomy): domain Bacteria; phylum Bacillota; class Clostridia; order Oscillospirales; family Acutalibacteraceae; genus UBA1213. The sequence continues at coordinate 436 of JBGUWL010000260.1, read as the reverse complement.
ACGTTTTCAAGAAATTCGTTCAATTCCTCCCCTGCCGACGGGTCGTCACATTCAACGGTAAAGGTGCCAAGCAGTCTTACCAGCTTGTTTATTGCGGCGTCCACTACAGGCACTTCCTCCCTCAGCCTTCTGAAAAGCTGTCTTTCCGCCGCGGTCTGCCCTGTACTTCCCAGTCCTGCAAGGCCCGTACTGTAGATACTGCTGACGGCAGTCTGTACGGTTTCCGCCTTTTCTTTGTTTTTCCTATTGAACAATCTCATTCCCGTTCACCTCTCTTCGGGGCATTATCCCCACACCCGTGGCCGTATGCCGCTGCGGCCGCCCTTTTTCCGTATGTTATCCCGACTTATCATACTTAACTCCCATTAAAAGCAGACACAGTCTGCTTTTAATAGCGCGTCAGCGCGTCGGAGTTTGCATGAGACGTCATCTGTGC
>JBGUWL010000259.1:0-4622 GCA_045221075.1 Acutalibacteraceae bacterium | reverse complement strand
AGGGTGGACTACCGGGGCATGGAAAGCTGTAAGGCTGCAAAGCTGCTCTACGGCGGTATCGGAAGCTGCGGCTACGGCTGCATCGGTTTCGGTGACTGTATGGACGTTTGCCCCAAAAACGCAATATCAATTGTAAACGGAATTGCAAGAGTTGACCGTCAGAGCTGCATCGGCTGCGGACTGTGTGTCCGCACCTGCCCCAACGGTCTGATCGCTCTTATTGAAGAGAAGCAGCCTGCCGCAGTTGCCTGCAGCAGCAAGGAAAAGGGCGCTTTGACCCGCAAGGTCTGCACAAAGGGCTGTATCGGCTGCAAAAAGTGCGAGCGTGTATGTCCCATGGGGGCGGTAAAGGTGACGGATAACCTTGCGTCGGTAGACGGCTACAAGTGCGCATCCTGTCCCGACCCGGGGCTTTGCGCAAGAAGCTGTCCCACCGGCTGTCTTACAATGCTGACAGGAAATAACGAATAATATACTATGAACACGGGCTGAACCTTGGCCCGTGTTTTTTTGCGTTATCATGCAGACCGGACCTATGATGATAGTTGGGGAAATTCGACTTTTGGTTCAATAAGGTGAGGTCATCTGTATTGACAAAACTGCCGCATAATAGTAAAATTACATCAGAGCGGTGAAAGAAAAATTGTTATGGAGGAACGAAACAATGAAGAATCGGGCATTCAAAATCATTTGTCTGAATATCGGTATCGCTCTTCTGAACGTCATTATGTTTTCAAAAGGACTTGTGGGCCTTACCTTTGCGGGTGGAGCCCTTATGGCTGCCCTGGCGGCAACGGTCATCGCCGTAAGTGCCATGGCGTTTCTTTACGGAAATTATACACTGCTCTTTTCTGAAACTCCCCAGCCCACAGTAAAGTTCCTCAAAGGAAACGAACTGTCACGTCCCAGAGAGTATATCGATGCTCTTGAGGAAAAAAAAGGAAACGGGGTCTTTGATGAAGAGATCACCGTGGCGATCGAACAGATCCTGCGGATGGAGGGCAAGGACAGGGCGCTTGACAGCATCCTGGAACAGTTCTTTACTCCCCAGGAAATGACCTTCACCCGCTTTCAGAACGCCATCAACTCAGTTCAGGCGCTGTTTTACAACAACGTAAAAAAGATGATAAACCGCCTGATAATCTTTGACTACAAGGATTACAAAAAACTGACGGAAAAGATAAAAGAATCCAAGTCCGAAACCGGTGTGGTGTCCCGCTCCGTGGACGCCCAGATGAAGATATATCAAGAGCATATCGAGTATGTTCGCGGTCAGATCGCCATGAATGAGGACATCCTCATCAAGCTGGACGGACTGCTGCTTGAGATATCAAAGCTGGATGACCTTGATGAAAAGGGTCTTGAAAACATTGCGGCCGTTCAGGAGATCAACGACCTGATCGAACAGACAAAATACTACAAAACCTGAGGAACAGTCATGTACTTGTGACATGGAACTATCGAAAGTGAGGACACTATGAACAATTTATCACAGGGCAAGAAAATTGCCATCTTTGCAGGCATCGCACTGGTGGTGTTCCTTGGAGTGTTCCTTGGCATCACCCTGACAAAGGATCTTGGAAAGTCCGAAGAACAGATCACTGCCGAAAAAGCCGAAGAGCGCATGGGCAGTCTTCTTTCCGGCATAAAGGTCGAGACTGTTACCCCCAGAAAGGCCGCCATAAGCGATGAGGATATTCTCTCCGATGAAGACGAGCTCCCCGACATAAAGAACTATCCCCTGAGCGTTCAGGGCGCGGGTGAGATCAACTGCGAGATATTCTCCTCTCCCGAAAAGGCCGGCACCGGCACTGACGGCTGGCTCAACAAGGTGGCGGAGGACTTTAACCGTGAGGGCTACACAATAAACGGCAAGGCGATCTCCGTATCCGTCCGTTCCGTATCATCCGGTCTTGCAATGGACTATATCCGCTCCGGCAAGTATGTTCCCGAAGCAATTTCACCCTCTAATGTTTTCTGGGGCGCAATGCTTGACGCCAGCGGCGTAAAGACCCAGCTTATCGAAAAGAAGCTGTGCGGAAATGTTGCGGGCATACTCCTCTCAAAGGAAAAGCAGCAGGAAATGATAAGTCAGTACGGTTCGGTGAATATGAAGACCGTTTCCGAGGCTACTGCCGGCGGAAAGCTCATGATGGGATATACAAACCCATTTATCAGCTCCACCGGACTGAATTTCCTTGTAAATACCCTTTATACCTACGACCCCGACGACATTCTCAGCTCAACCGCGGCGGAGGGCTTCAAGAAATTCCAGGAAAACGTACCCCTGGTTTCATACAACACCCTTCAGATGAGAAAGGCTGCCGATTCCGGTTCTCTTGAAGCGATGGTCATGGAGTATCAGCAGTACTACAACGACGCTACCCTCAAGAGCAGCTATGTCTTTACTCCCTTCGGCGTAAGACATGACAGTCCTCTCTATGGTCTGGGCGAGCTTTCAAAGGATAAGGTGGATGTACTGAAAAAGTTTGCTCAGTACTGTCTCACTGACGAAGCCCAGCAGTATGCTGCCGAGTGCGGATTCAATCAGAACGAAAAGTACGTCAGCGAGCTTCCCGACAACATCAGCGGCGACAAGCTGCTCCAGGCTCAGAAGTTCTACAAGGAAAACAAGAACAGCGGCAGACCTATAGTTGCAGTCTTTGTGGCCGACGTATCCGGCAGTATGATAGGCGAACCTATCAATAACCTCAGGACTTCGCTGATAAACTCAATGCAGTATATCAACAAGGACAACATGATAGGTCTTATCTCCTACAGCAACAAGGTCACCATAAACCTGCCTATAGCACAGTTTGATCTTAACCAGCAGGCTATGTTCAAGGGTGCCGTACAGGATCTTGCCGCAAACGGTTCTACCGCTACCAACGACGCTCTGGTGGTTGCTCTTGATATGATAAACAAGGCTCTTGAAACCACACCCAACGCAAAGCCCATGATATTCCTGCTCAGCGACGGCGAACAGAATGTGGGTCATTCCCTCAACGAGATCGAGGCTGTGCTGAAAGCCTATGAGGTACCTGTGTATACCATAGGCTATAACGCAAATATTGATGCGCTCAAGACCATTTCGGAGATCAACGAGGCTACCACTATCAACGCCGACAGCAACAACATTGTATATCAGCTCAAGAATCTCTTCAATTCAGAAATGTAAGCTAAGGACAACACCCTTCAATAAACAACAAATTCAGGAGGTACAATTATGGCATTCTCAATGGATCTACCGGACGTAGAAAAAGTTACAGAGGAAGTAAAGGAAGAGCTTGTTCCCGCACCCGAAACAAAAGACAAGCTTGAAAAGGTTGCGGAGTCCAACACCAACGATCTCTTTACCTTTGATATGGATTCCCTCAAGGACAGACGTGAGATCGTGTCGTCCATCGACACCTTCGGCACCGAGGTGGTGGAAAAATCCACCCAGAAGAACGAGCTTCTCAATGTCCGCCTTGCCGACCTCAGCAGGATGGGCGGCGAAAACGGTGAGGTCGTAAGCGGCCTTACCCAGCTCTCGGTCCAGATGAAGGACCTTGATCCCTCAGGTGTTGATTTTGTAAAAAAGAGCGCTCTCAGCAAGCTCTTCAATCCTATCCGCAACTACTTTGCAAAGTTTGAAAAGGCTGACGCTGTTATCGCAAAGACTATCGAGTCCCTGGGCAGAGGCAAGGAAGTTCTGAAGCACGACAACACCACCCTCGAGGTTGAGCAGCTTGCTCTCCGTGACCTGACCAAGAAGCTGTCACAGCAGATCGAGCTTGGTATGCAGATGGATGACGCCATTACCACCGCTATCGAAAAGGCCAAGGTCGAAAACGTGGACGAGGAGAGGATCAAGTTCATCGAAGAAGAGGTCCAGTTCCCCCTCAGACAAAAGGTCATGGATATGCAGCAGATGCAGGCAGTCAATATGCAGGGCATTATTGCAATGGAGATCGTCCGCCGCAACAACAAGGAGCTTATCCGCGCCGTTGAGCGTGCCGAGAACGTTACCGTCTCTGCTCTCAGGATTGCCGTTACCGTTGCAAGCGCACTCTATAACCAGAAGATCGTTCTGGAGAAGGTCAACGCCGTAAACGAAGCTACCAACAAGATCATCGGCGCCACCTCAAAGATGCTCAAGGAGCAGGGCTCCACCATCCAGCAGCAGGCTATGGAGACAAATATCTCTGTAGATACCCTCAGAGCAGCTTTTGCAGATACCTTTGAAGCTCTTGATTCCGTTACCGAATACAAGGCCAAGGCTCTGCCTCAGATGAAGACCACTATCGCAGAATTCAAGGCACTTGCCGACGAGGGCGAAAAGAGGATCCTCAAGCTGGAAGCAAGAGACGCCGAGCTTGCGCGTCAGGATCAGCAGTGATCCGATGATCCCTGTAAGTGAAAAACTCAGAAAAATAACAATGACCGGACGACACCGAAAGATGTTGCCCGGTCATTTTCTGTGCAGTTGTTTTTACTTGATTCCCCACAAAAAAAGCAGGCACAAACAAGTGTGCCTGCAGTATTTATTGATATTATACTTAACTCCCATTAAAAGCAGACATAGTCTGCTTTTAATAGCGCGTCAGCGCGTCGGAGTTTGCATGAGACGTCATCTGTGC
>JBGUWL010000258.1:0-3071 GCA_045221075.1 Acutalibacteraceae bacterium | reverse complement strand
TGCAAAGTGGGCGAAGGAGTACAAGCACTCCGCCGAAATAACCATGACAAAGATCAGGGCGCTGGAAGCCAAGAGAAAAAAGGGACTTGCAACGCCGAAGGACGAGCGCAAGTTGCTGATACTGTATGAGATGTACGGGGGCTGTATGTGCTCTTACCGGGAACTGATGAGAAAAGCGCAGAGCGTCAGGGGGTGAAAAAATGACAAAAGTAGAAGTCAAAGAAGTAATTCAGGCCTACAGAGAATTTTGCAATTATCTGGATCGTGTTAAGGAAGGAATTTCGAGGTGGTATGCTATGGGTGCTTTTAATATGGCCGAGATCATGAGAGACGCCCAGCAGGCCATCGGGGGAGACTATGAACAGTGCGAAACGTGACGAGGGACTTGCTGACAGCGCCGCTGAGGGACGTTTTAACGTCAGGAGTAAAGTTACACTCTTATACAAAAACCGCCTCATAGTGGCTCAGAACGAAAGTGCGGAGGTGTGTCCCGTGAAAAGTGCAAAAGTCATTGATGAGATCGAAAAGACCCTGCCAGAAAAGCTCCGACCCTGCAGGTACTGCGGCGGAGAAGCAAAAGAATACATCCGGGAGGATCGTAACAGCAAGTACGAAAAGGGCTTTGTTTCAAAGATAAAATGCGCCGGCTGCGGCAGATCGGTGGAGTATTTTGCTCTTGACAGGCGCAGCGCGTCCGTTATGGCGAGACATTATTACGGGAGGGGTATTTATGACGGATAGGGCAACAAAACACGCTGAGGATGTTGTGTCCGGCAGGACGGTCAGCGGAGAACTTCACAGGCTTGCCTGCAAGCGCCACCTCAGGGACCTGGAAAGACAGGGAACGGCGGAGTTTCCGTATATATGGCGGCCGGAAAAAAGCGAACGGATACTCAGTTTTGCCGAAACGCTGACGATCTCTGAGGGCGCAGAGCCGAAGCCGGTAAGACTTTTTGATAACCAGTGCTTTGACCTGGGCGTTCCGATGGGCTGGGTAAAGCCGGACGGCAACAGGCGTTTCAGACGCAGCTATGAAAGCAAGGCACGTCAGAACGGAAAGACCTTTTCAAACGGCATACGGGGTCCATACATTGCTGCCTGCAGCGGTTATCATCTGGGCAAGATGTTCACCGCCGCAACAAAAAAGCGTCAGGCACGTCTCGCCTGGGAAGAAATGGCCAAGTTCATCCGAAGTGACAAAGACCTGGATGAGTACTTCAAAATACAGGATTACAAGTCCCTCATAATCTGTCTGAATACCGGCTGTACCATTGAGGCGCTGTCCCGTGAGGGCGGTCTTGATGACGGATTCCGCAGTATCTTCTGCAGCGTTGATGAGATCCATCAGCACCCCGACAACAAGGTCTACAAGGCGCTGTACAAGGGCACAAGAGCCCTGCCGGAGACACTTGTTTCCATGATAACCACCAGAGGCACGGAGCTTAACAGCTTCTGCTTCGAGATGGACAAATATGCCTGTGACATCCTTTACGGAGCTTATTCCGCAGAGGACTTTTTTATTGACATCTACACTATCGACAAGGGCGACGATCCCTTTGACGAAGCCTGCTGGTTCAAGGCAAACCCTGTTCTGCTGCACCCGGACAACCCTGACATTGAGCAAAATCTTGACACCTTCCGCGACGCTGCCGGGACGGCAAAAGCAATGGGAGGCATGGAGCTTTCCGACTTCATGGTCAAGTCCCTGAACGTCTGGTACCGGAACAAGGACACGGAATTCGTTGACGCAGACAAATGGACAGACTGCGGTATTGACAAGAGCTTTGCTGACTTTGCGGGAGCCACTGTGAACATCGGACTTGACCTGTCAAGCGGGGGCGATCTGACAAGCTGGACCGCGGAGACCGGGCCTGAAAGCGGCGTCTTCTTTGTTGACGGACACAGCTATATGCCCCGGGGACGCTTTGAGGAGCATATCAGAACGGACACGGCGCCCTATGATGTGTGGGAAAAGCAGGAGCTTATCACCGTTACCGGTGGAGTAATGGACTTCAAGAACGACTACGGCTTTATAATCCGTGACCTTAAAGCCTTTGTAGATACATACAGGCTGAAAATCAACTGTATAGGCTATGATCCTCACAACGCAGACGGCATATTAGGCCTGCTTGAAAGTACCTTCGGTGTACCGATGCTGCCGGTCACCCAGAGTGCAAGAGCGCTGAACGACGCCACCTGTGATATACAGAATCTTGTCAAGTCGAAAAAGTATCTGTACAACCGCAGAAACGAGCTGCTGTCCCACAGCTTTCTGAACGCAAGGACCGTTGAGAACAGCTTCGGCGAGATCAAGATCGACAAGTCAAAAAAGAACGGGCGCATTGACCCGGTCGACGCAGCGGTTGACGCACATTTTATTTCCTGCGGTCGGGAGGTCCGGCAGAGCGTTGACGTGAACAGCCAGCTCGAGCAGTTCCTGACCACACTGGGGAGAACGTGATGTGTATGTGACTTGGAAATGAGCATATCCTTAACTTGCCAAGTTAAACCTAAAAGTGTATTTGATTAAGAAAAACTCGCGTAAAAAGCAGAGTTTTTAACTTGACTTTAACTTTTTCCTTAACTAATCCTAAACTAAACTTACAGATTTGGTTAAGAGAATTTCAAAGTATATTTTCATCCGCTCTCGCTGAGGGCGGTATTTTTATACCCAAAATGAGGTGATAACTTTGTCCTGGTTCAAAAGGAAAATAAAAAAATCAGAAGAATCCGCTCCGGAGGAACGGCTCTGGACAAGCGGGAGCATACTTGACCTGGGAAGGCTGCTGGGTATCGACCCTCAGCAGTATGACAGCGGAAGACTGTCGGAGGTGACATACTTTGCCTGCCTGAAAATTCTTTCCGAAGCCGTCGCAAAGCTGCCCTTGTCCCTCCAGAGGGTGACGGATGACGGCGGTGTGGAGGATGCGGTGAGCAGTCCCTTCTATCGTGCCGTAAGGATCAGACCCAACCCCTTCATGACGCCCTCGTCCTTCTGGGAAGCGATGGAGAACAGCCGCAACCACTTCGGCAACGCTTATGCCTACATAAAACGCAGCATGGAGGGTGTG
>JBGUWL010000257.1:0-10287 GCA_045221075.1 Acutalibacteraceae bacterium | reverse complement strand
GTCATCTGTGCGTATGCACAGATGGGCGCAGCCTCGGGCGGCGCCTTTTCCGGTTAAAAGTGTCAGCTTTTAATCGGAAAACAGTATTAAATCTCAAATCCCGATTTTTCGGGCAGAAGCTCCTCAAAGGCCTCGATGACCTGCTGCTTCTGCAGATCGAAATCTCTTGTGCCGACAGTATCGTTGACACAGATTAGTCTGTAGCGTCCGCCGGCGATAGAAGCCAGCATTTCTTCATATATATTGTCCTTTATGTGGAAGCAGCGGCCGATCTTTTTGCTGCGGGGCAGGGGTTTGCCCTCGCAAAGCTGCCAGAACTTCATCAGCCACTGGTTGCAGTTTGACTTGGTGCGGAATTTGTCACGGCAGGTCTGGTCAAGGGTCTCCCCCTCCAGCTCCCATACCTTTTCAAATGTGGACTTGAGGAAATTGCTGGGCAGATGGTTGTAATATATCCCGGGGAACCAGGGCCAGATATTAAGTACTCTGGTCTTCACCACACGGGTCATGCCGTTTTTAAGGCTGAACCATTTCCGCTTTGTCTTGCCCTTGAATACCTTATTCTTGTCAAAGTGGGTGTTGATAAGCTCAAGGTCGTTGCCGTTGAAAAATCCTGCGCTCTTTTTTGCAAAGAAAATACAGTCAAGCCCGTAGGTGTCCATAGGACAGCCGTCACGGAAGAAATCCTCGGGCTTTACGGGAGCCGTAATGAACATATCGTCATTGAAATAGACGAACTGTTCTGATAATCCCTCTATGCGGTGAAGATTCAGCTCTATTGTGTTGGCGTTGAAGGTGGGAAGATACTCTGAGGGGATATAATCCTTGTGATTCACGATATTCAGCTTGGGGTGCTTTGTGTTGAGCCAGGGCGGAAGATGTCCCCAGGTCACAAAATGCACACGGTTGACCCAGGGCGCGAATTTTTCTATGCCCCTGAACCAGAACTGCAGATTGTCCCAGCTTCTGTAGCGGATGACGCTGCTGTCCCCCTTGTCGTTGGACTTGTCGTACATATTCTTTTCCTTCTGCCAGGCAGGGTCGTCGCCGTCTACCCAGATCATAACGAAATCTATCTTATCCATATCTCCGCTCCCCTCGGTCATCGGTCAGGCAAAGCCGTTATTTTTCGTATGAGCACTTGTCGGGAAGGATAGTATCAAAACATTCTCTTACCCGCTGCTTTTTTGTTTCAGGATCAAGCGTCCTGGGGGTATCGTTTACGCAGATCATGCTGTATTTCTGCTCCCTTATGGCAGAGCAGAGCTCTTCAAAATTTTCTTCTTCTATGTGAAAGGCCTTTCCGAACCTGTCGGAACGGACCTGATAGTTTCCCTTGCAGAACTGCCAGAATTTAAAAAGCCACTGGTTGACGTTGAATTCCTGTCTGAAACGGGCGCGGCAGGTCTTGTCAAGCACGTCGCCATAGGACTCCCACACCTCACAAATGGTGCTTTTGCACAGGTCCGACGCCAGGTGGTCATAATGAAAGCCCGGGAACCAGTCCCAGGGGATTAGCAGAAAGGTCTTGAGCCGGTTTTTTCTGCCGTTTTTGCGGGCAAACCATTTTTTGAAGTCACGCTTCATTATGGAGCGCTTCTGCCCTTTGAATTCCGTATTGATGACCTCCATGTTCGAACCCACAAAATGTCCGGCACTGTCGCCTCCGAAAAACACGCAGTTCAGTCCGAAGGTGTCCATAGGTTTTCCGTCCCTGAAAAAATCCTCGGGGCTGACCGGACGGGTAAGAAACATATCGTCATTGAAATAGACAAAGTGTTCCGAAAGGCCCTCTATGCGGTGCATATTCAGCTCTATGGTATGGGAATTGAAGGTAGGCAGGTATTCATGGGGGATATAATCCCTGTGGTTGACTATATTCAGCTTCGGGTTACGGGTATCGAGCCACTTCGGAAGATGTCCCCAGGTTATGAAGTGTATGCGTCTGACCCAGGGAGCATAATTCTCAACGGCTCTGAACCAGTATCTCAGGTTGTCCCAGTCACGGTACCTTACTTCCGTTGCGCTGTCGGCCATTGAGGGCGGGGCATACTGTGACTTTTCCTTCAGCCACTCAGGGTCGCTGCCGTCTACCCAGGCGATCACAAAGTCAATTTCAGGGTATTTGATATCCTTTTTCCTGCCCATTTATCACAGCTCCTTGATGGCCTGATATGTTCTCTCGCAGTTTTTGTCGTCCCACAGATCAAAGAACCCGTCATGCCTTTTGAGGTACCTTTCGGGATTTGAAAAGCTCTCTGCGGCTGCGGCGTTTATCTCGTCTATGGCGTCCTCAAGTGTAAGGCACACTCTGCCGAAGCCGTCGGCTTTATAGTCGAAATAGCCCTCGGCATACTGTCCCTTGCGGAAATCCTCATAATCAAACTGATAGTACATCAGCCTTTTTTTCATATACGCAAAGTCCATGGCCACACTGGAAAAATCCGTTATCAGATAGGCGGATTCCTTTAGCAGGGTCTGGACATCGCTTTCCGGCCATGAAGCCTTTTTTATCCTGGGTGATCCTATACTGAACTCCCCGAGGAACCGCTGCATATCACGGTGGGGATAAAATATCATGGTCAGATCGTATTTTTCAAGTATATCGTAAAGCTCTTTGCTTGTCAGGAACTCGTTCCACGCCTTGTAATAAGATGTATTTTTGAAATTGCTCACGTCTTCGATGGTATCGGAAGCGGAGGTAGGCGTGGCGATCCAGCTTCTCCATGTGGGCATGAGCAGTATCTGTCGGGGCTTTACCGTAAAGCTGTGAAGGTTATCGAACCGGCAAAGACCCAGCTCCCGTATCGCTCCCTCGGGATAGCCGAAGGTATCGCACAGAAACTCATACTCTCTCTTTGTGGAGGTCACGAACATCTTCATTTTGGTATTCCCGTAATGAAGCCAGTCCATGTCGTCCTTTATGATGCCGTGCTGCAGGAACACTCTTGTGTTTTTAAGTATTCCCTTGACCTCAAGGAAATAGCACACCGCAGCGTTGGGCTTGCCCCCCTTCTGGGAGCTGATGTTCTTTTTTGCCGCAAGGTACAGTATCCAGTGTCGCAGTGAACCGTATCCCACCGTTTTGCCCAGGGCCTTTACCTTGCTGCGGTCTGGGGAACGCCTGCTGATGGCATAGACCGCATCCTGTTCCGGATGGTTCTCCCTCAGGTACTTAAAGAACCAGTATCCGTTGTCCCTGGCCTCGTTTTTGTTGTCACAGATAAGCCAGAGGTCCCGGCGGAAAAGCCTGTAAACAAGGGATACGGGCAGGGCAAGAAAAAACAGAAAGATATGTCCGATGTCGGCGGGACGCACTCTCTGCAGCTTTTGAAAGAATGTTTCCTTCATTCATCCACTCTCCGTTACAGCACGTCGGGAAGCTCTCTTCTCAGTCTGTTATAGTTCCATACTCCCAGCAGAATTACGGCTACAAATTCTACAATAAAGATAAGATTCTCATATCCGGGTTTATAGAAGCCCTCATAGAACCACTGATCGTATATCAGCGCCTTGCGGTAGCCGTTGCTGAAATATGTCATGGGGTTGAACAGCAGTATCTTGCGGATAGTAACGTCCTTGGTGTGATATGAGTCGAAGCATACGCCGGAAAGCCAGAACAGACCTGACATTATGGTAGTGATAAAGCTCTCCAGGTCCTTGCTGAATGCGCACATAGGTGCCAGCGACCAGGTAAGCGCCCAGAAAAACAGGAACATCAGTCCGGAATACCCGATGATCTGTATGTGATAGATGGTGGGGGTATAACCGCGGCACAAAAGATAGATATACGCAATGACAAAAAGGAAGATATGTACATAGAACTTTGATACGGTGGTGTATGTTGTGATGGTAGATACAGGGAAGGATATCTTGTTTACGAACTGTCTGTTGTCACGGATGCACTTGGAGCCCCTTGAAACACAGTCGCTCATGAAGCACCAGGGCAGAAATCCTACCAGAGCGAACACAAAAAAGGGGATGTCGCCGTTTATGGGGCTTCTGCCGATGGCGATCTCAAAGGCAAACCAATATACAAAAAGCTGGAAAAGAGGCTTCATTATCGCCCAGAAGGGTCCGATGACGGCGCCCTTGTAGGTCTTTATCAGGTCATTCTTTGCCAGCATGAATATCTGCTTGCCGAAGCCCTTGTGTTCACGGGGGATCTGGGCAAGGTCGTCAAGGATCCTGCGGAAAAAGCCCCGCTTTTTGGTGCTGATATGTACTTCAGAATTCATAAAGCTTTCTCTCCTTCTTATCGGGTCATTGCTTATCTGTCTTCTTCGGGGAACGTGACCTGTCCAATCACTTTTTGAACATCATGACGGTTTTCCGGAGGGTGATCCGGCTCCGGACCTGTCGTCTGCGGCATGAGTGTCATCTGCGTTGTCATCCTTGGAAGGGGCGTCCGCTCCGGTATTATCATCTGAGGATATGACATCCGCTTCGGATTTGTCATCCGCGGCGGTGGTGTCCGATTCAGACTTGTCATCTTCGGAAGGGGTGACCGTTCCGTCACTGTTATCATCGGGGTCGGTATCCGCTCCCTTGCCGGTCCCCTGAACGGAGTTTTTGATAACGCTCTGCCGGACAGCCTCTATCCTGTCCATAGCGGAAGCGCCGCTCTTTTTGTCCCGCTTTTTCAGCTTATGCTTCCAGAATGGCAGGCGGACAAGTCCGACAATGGTTCCCGTTCCATAGGCAAAATGCAGAAGAAAGAACACCACAGGGAGCAGGAACTGGAGGGGATGCTTCTTTTCCGCTCTGATGACGGCCGCAATGCTCATCAGTATCGCCGCAATAAAATACGCTCCCAGTATGACAAGCATGGGATAGGCCATCCATCTGTTGCCGGTGATAAAGGAGCTTACAAACAGCAGCGCCGAACACAAAAGGGTCAGCACAAAATAGAAGGGTACAAAATGGAATGAAGATATGCACTGATAGCACACGCCCATTGTCAGTCCGATCCATTTGCCGTTGGCGTATTTCTGGTCCATCATCGAAGAGAGGGAACCTCTTATGTGCTGGTAGGATATTATGTCGCTGCCCTGACAGATGCGGTAGCCCGCCTTGCGTATGCGGTAGTGAAGCTCGTTGTCTTCGGTCCTGCCAAGGTCTTCGTTGAAGCCGCCTACCTTTTCAAATACCCGGCGGCGATATGCACCGTGGAAAACGGAGCTTACATATTTCTTTTCCTTCTGTTTTCTGCGGTAGCCGGCAGGAGAGCTGCCGAACAATGAGCTTTCCGCAAGAAACAGCATTTCCTTCATAGGTGTGGGAGAGTCTATCCGGTTGGGACGCGCGCCGCCGCATACGTCCTCGCCGCTCTCTATAAGGCTGACATTTGCCTGAATGAAGTCTTCGGGTATCTCGGCGTGAGCGTCAAGACGGATGATGATGTCACCTGCCGCCTCACTTATGGCCGTATTCCAGCCGGCGGCCTGACTTTTTTTGGGGTTGTCAAGCACAAGGACAGAGAGATATCCGGCTTCATGCTTGTTTTTGAAGCCGGCCATCAGGTCCTTTGTACCGTCCTCAGATGCGCTGTCAACAAGAACGATCTGAGTAAGCTCTTTAGGATATGTCTGCTCAAGCACCTGTGTCAGAAGCCCGGGAAGAGTTTTTTCTTCATTGTTCGCAATGATACAAAGTGAAACAGTCATCCGCACACCCCATCATTTTTATTCTGTATTATTATAGGATTTTATGACTTCTTTGTCAATCAATTAGCCGGATTTTCGGAAGGATTACAAGTTAGTACGGCAAATATACATAATTATTGTCCATATCATTCAAGGAGCGCAGTATACGGGCTTGTTTTTGCTCACCGCTCCCGTATGGTACCTGAAGGAGAGGTCAACGGTACTATCCCGGGACGGGACCTGTCCCTTTCCGGATAATCTGCGCCTTATACACGCAAAAGCAAACTCCATAGGGCTTTCGGTGTAAAGCATATAGATTTACGCATCTGCAGAAAACTGTCAGCCCCACTCACGGAATCAAAAGGAATCTCCCGGATTCTCCGGAGTAAAGTTTGCAGATCCGCACATCCATACGGAAACGTCTGTCCCACTCACAGTATCCGAAAAATCTCCGGGAACCCCGCTGTAAAGATTGCGGATTTACGCATCCATTTGAAACTGTTCGCCGCACTCGCAGCATCCGAAAAATGACTCTCTGTCGGCAGAAAGAAGCTGGGCCGCATTGCTGAGAAGCTTGTCGGGAGCGTCGTTGCCGCACTTGGGACATCTGACCTCCCGGGACAGGAACACGACCTTTCCTTCCCTTTCCCTCAGGCTCTGGGGAGAGCCGATATTCTCCGTCACAGCTTTTGCGGTTTCGGGGTCGGAGTCCTCGCCGCAGTCACAAAGAAGCTCTTCCGCCCTCCGGATACTGCCGCATCCTTCAAGTTCTGCCCTCAGCTCCAGTATATCACAAAGTGTCATTCGTTACCCTCCTGTTCGCTGTTTTCTTCCGGCAGGCTCGTATTCCCGGGGTCCGACTGCACAAGGGGAACAATGGCAGACAGAAGTCCGCGCTTTTTTTCCGTATCCTGACTGCTGCCGTCTTCCGTGTCACCGAATATTTCCCGGGGAACTTCCGGAGTTAAATTCTCCTCCGGCACCGGAAAACTGTAGTCTATCACACCGAAGGAGGATCTCTCCTCCGCTTCACTGCCGGATACCTCCGCTTTTTCTCCGCCGGAGGACATATCACCTGTCCCGGAGGCTTCGGACTGTGTATCACCGGTGCGCTGAGAACCGATCAGCTTGCCGCCGGCAAAAACAGCCGCAAAGCACACCGCAAAAACCGCTGCGGCGATAAATATCCGCACCGCAAGATGATTCTTTTTCATTATATCACCCTCAAATCCGCCTGATCTGTTCACGGCGGAAGTACTCGTAATACTTCATCAGAACAGGAACAGACACAATAGCGCCGCAATAATACCGGCAAGACCCGAACAAATATAGATCAGCGTCCAGAGCGCGCCGGACATTCCCTCACGGATCTCCTTTGAAATATCGATAAGCATGGCAGTCACGTTGTCCGTGCTTCCGGCGTTCATCGCTTCTTCAACAAGGTCGTTCACCCTGCTGTCAACGCTGTCGTTACGGGCGGCAATGTCAAGTATTGCGCCGTCTTCAAGTCCGTCCGTAAGGCCGTCCGAACACAGCAGCAGCTTGTCTCCGTCCCTTATGTCAATAACATCCCTGTACATCGAAAGGGTCATTTCCTCGGGAAAGATACCCAGATGCTGTGTAAGCTGATGACGGCGGGGGTCGTTTTTCGCCTGCTCCTCGGTCATCATTCCCGAAAGCACCATCTGCCTTGCAAGGGTGTGATCCTTCGTAAGCTGATATATCCGGCCTTCCCTTATGAGATAGCAGCGGCTGTCGCCGATGTTGAATATGGACGCGCTGCCTCCGTTTATGAGAGCGGCAACAAATGTTGAACCGCAGGTACGTCCCATACTTTTTATATGGGCGCAGATCTTCGTGTTTGCTGTGTCAACGGCCCGGCTGACACAGGCTTCGTCCATATCTCCGCCCGATGCGCTTTTTTTCAGCTCTTCTGCGACGATCCGGGAGGCAACGTCTCCGTCGGCCTCTCCGCCCATTCCGTCGCACACCGAAAAAATCCCGTCATTCGCCGTCTTTTTCAGTATCAGCTTCTGACATCCCGTATCCGTCAGTATCTGTCCGTCAAGGTAGAAATTATCCTGATTCATGCCCCGTTTTCTGCCGATAGTAGTGCATACGGCAGAGTCCAGTTCGTATTTCATCGCAAACGTCCTTTCATGATGTATAGGTCCCGACAGATCCCGGGGATCCGGAACAGCACCCCACAGAACCGCCTGTCATCTCGAATCCTTTGCCACAAGCCTGAGCACAAGTGAGGACATGAACACCAGCAGAACGCAGAAGCCTATAAGTATCAGCCATGTTTTCAGCAGGCTGCCGGGTGTATAGCTGAACCCGTCGTAAGGATTATGGGGCATGACCGCCATAAGAGTCTGTCTTGTAGGTTCATCCGGCGCATACTTTACAAGATAGAGATCGATATGGTTCATGTCCGAAAGAGCGCCCAGACCGTCCATACCCCATTTGCCGAAGGTAAGATAGGAACAGAACTCCCCAAATCCTTCAAGGTCAAACAGCACACCCGAAAGTACAAGCTGTACTATAAGGATTATGGGCGCGGTGATGTTGGCGATATCACCGGATTTCACAACGGAAGATACAAAGAGTCCCAGGGCATCCGATGCCAGCATGATGAGAAACACGGTGATGTACATATCGGAAAAGTATGACGGAGTGATAAGTCCGGGTCTGCTGAAGTTGACGAACATACTGCAGACCCCAAGAAAAACTCCGGTCTGTATCAGGCACAGAATGGCCTGAACAAAGAATTTTGAAGAAATATAGGATATCAGTCTGAGGTTTGCCATATATTCCCTTTTCAGGACGCCTCTCTCCTGACATATCTCCTGGATGGAATTGAACAGTCCTATCCAGATAGACACACAAACGATGGCAAACAGACATGATTTTGTATTCTCATAGGTCACAAATACATCGGAACCGGAAACGGCGCCAACGATTATTGCCGTTACAACAGGCAGAAGCACTATCATCAGCAGCTTTTTAAGATTAGCCTTGAGAATGAACATCTGCCTTTCGGTAAGTATCAGAAACTGACCCATTGCCGAGACCTGACGGCCTCCTCTTGTATTATTGTCCATTGCTGTTCCCTCCCGAAAGCTGCTGCTGATATTTGTCAACGAAATAATTCGCGTTATTCTTCACCTTTTCATACGCCTCAGGGATAGCCTTTATGCCGAAAAAGTCCAGCGCCTCCGCCGGAGAGCCGTAAAAACACAGCCTGCCCCCGGGCGCAAGAAAGATTATTTTGTCAAACAGGTGGATATTCTGAAGTGTATGGGTTATTACAAGGATGGTCTTGCCTATATTCTGAGAAAGGTTCTTGAGCTGCTTCATCAGAGAGGTCTCGGTCTCGGGGTCAAGACCGGAGGTTGGCTCGTCAAGGAAGAATATATCAGGGTCGGAGACCAGCTCCATTGCAATGCTCACACGCTTTTTCTGACCGCCGCTGAGCTTTTTGATGAGCTTGTTCTGATGCTCTGTAAGTCCCATGATGTCTATTACCTTCTGGACACGCTCCCGGCGCTCCTCACTGCCGATGTCAGTAGAAAGACGCAGACGGGCGGCAAACATTATAAAGCGGTATACCGTAAGGTAGTCGTACAGCTCGTCCTTCTGGGGGACGTTGCCTATCCGGTTTTTGAGAACGCCGTAATGCTGTCTCAATTCAAGCCCGTCAAAGAGCACCTGACCGCTGGTGGCAGGTTCATAGCCGTTTATGCAGTTTACAAAGGTGGTCTTTCCGGCTCCGGAGGTCCCTATGACCGCCACAAGCTCACAGGGGTTCACGGTAAGGGAAACGTGGTCAAGTATAGGTCTTTTGCTGCCGGACACCACTTTGCTAATGTCCCTGACCTCCAGCTTTACGCCGTTGGGGGCAGCGTTGAAGAAAATGAATCCCCCAAGGTATATTATCCTCGTACCCGCAATGCCTATTACATCGAAATCCTGCAGCAGGGTATCCTCGGATATCTTGTGTCCGTTAACCGCAACGCCGTTGAGACTTCTGCAGTCACGCAGGACATAGCCGTAGGTGGAAGGGAATATCATGGCGTGGAGCTTTGATGCCTGCATACTATCCACCTTAAGTCCGTCATTACCTACACGGCGTCCTATCTCAAGAGGCGCAGTGCGGGCGCGCAGGTCGATATACTGCCATTTCAGTCCTTTTGCGGGCTGACGTGAAAAAACTATCAGTGTGTTTTCGGGATTCCGGAGGTCTCCCGGCACCATTATGCGGATAACGTCTCCGTTGCCGAGAACAAAGCGTCCCGACGCCACCTTGGGCTGAACGCTTATCCTGACTCCGTTCAGTTCCGAGCCGTTAAGACTGCCCTCGTCATTGTAGTAGTATTCGCCGTTGACGCAGGTGAATCTTCCGTGGATCCTTGAAACTATATTTGAAACGATCTTTATGTCACCGTTTTGTCCTATGGTAACATCATTTCCCTTGAGAGCAACGGTCTTTATTGCCCTTTCACGGTCAATGATTATCAGGGAACAGGACTCACCTGATGGCTTTTCCGAAACGGAAGACAGCTTGTTGAAGTAGGATAATGTTCGTGTATCTTCATAGTTTTCTTCGACAGGCAGTTGGTTCATATTGATTCTCCTATCC
>JBGUWL010000256.1:0-7977 GCA_045221075.1 Acutalibacteraceae bacterium | reverse complement strand
GTCATCTGTTCGTATGCACAGATGGGCGCAGCCTCGGGCGGCGCCTTTTCCGATTAAAAGTGTCAGCTTTTAATCGGAAAACAGTATAAGATATACATTCCGGATTATGTGAGCATTTGGGCTTATGTGTGAAAACTTTTGTGTGCATAGGAAAAGGCGGTGTGCCGTGGGAGAACAAACACACCGCCGTAAATTTAACGGATTATAGGATCATCTGAAATTGTCAGAATGAGAAGGATCAATATGACGGTGCGGGACCGATGACATTCAGCTCCATATCTTTGACGATAACAACGCCTCTTTCGTCCTTTGCCTTTACCCTGATGGTGTATTTTGTGCCTGCCAGGGGTTTGAGGCTGACGCTGCTGAATGAACCGTAATCACGCAGCTTTGTCCAATTCCTTACACTGCTTTTGAACAGTACGGAATACTGTACAGGAGCAACGCCGCCGGTGGAGGAGCAGTTGATTTTTACGGACTCGCCCAGCTCGATGACCTTTGCCGACAGGGAAGAGGTGTTCTCCAACGGTTCAAAAACATTCAGATCCATGTCCTTGGTGACGGTCTTGCCGTTGGTGCCTTTGGCGATAACACGAATGGTATATTTCACTGCAGCCCGGGGCTTGAAGTTTACGGTGGCATTCGTGCTGAAATCCTGCAGCCGTGACCAGTAGTTCTTTTCGTCGGATTTGAACAGCACCTTGTAGGTGATGGGCTTCTGACCGCCGGTGGAGGCGCAGTTTATCTTGATGGTTGAACCTATCTTGACATTATCGGCAGAGAGGGTGGAGGTATTTTTCAGAGGCACCATGACCTCGTAGGGGATATTGTTCTCCTTTGCATAGGACAGGGCGCGGCTGCCCTTGTAGCCCTTTATGACAAGATCGGGGCATCCCTTGAAGGCGTCGGCGCCGATGGTCTTTACGCTTGAGGGGATGATGACGGATTTCAGCGACTTGCACTCAAGAAAAGCTTCCTTTTCGATGGTGGTCACACCGTGCTGGATGGTCAGGTCGCTGAGTTCGTAGTCCCACTTAAAGGCTTCTTCGCCGATGACTGAGACAGTGCCGGGAATATGTGCTTTTGTAAGCTTGTTGGGGCCGATGTACGCACCTGCGCCGATAGAGGTCGCCTTGGCGGGAACGGCAGCCTCCTTAAGCAGGTCGGAATAGGCGAACACATGGCTTCCGACGGATGTAACGCTGTCCGGTATAACGACCTTTGTCAGCTTGTCGCAGGATGCGAACGCCCAGTCGCCGATGGTTTGCAGACCCTTGGGCAGAGTGACGTCGGTCAGCTCCATACACTGTTCAAAGGCGTATTCGGTTATCTTTGTGACACCGGAGGGTATGGTCACGCTTCCTTTTTTCCCAGCCGGGAAGCAGATAAGAGTGTCTTTTGCCTTGTTGTACAGAGCGCCGTTTACTGCTGCAAAGCTCTGGTTGCCCTGACTGACGGTGAAGGAGGTCATGTTAAGGCAGGCGTGGAAGGCTTTTTCGCCGATGGTTTTGACCTTTGAGGGTATAATGATGGTTTTCAGACTTAGACAGTTATCAAAGGCGTTGTTTCCGATGGAGGTCAATGTAGTTGGCAGGGTGACGGATGACAGGCTCCAGCAATAGCTGGCGGCGCCGCTGCCGATCTTGGTTACGGTCTTGCCGTCAATCTTTGAGGGAATATTCAGGATCGTGGCGTCATCACGGACGGTGGTAACGGTGATCTCTCCGTTTTTATCGATTTCGTAGGTGATGAGACCGTCTGCCGTCTCGTATGTCGTGGCATACACCGGTATTGAGGTGCCGGCCATTGTACCTGCCGCTACCGCGCCGGGGGTCAGAAGCATCATGGCGGACAGAGACATGGCGCAAAGCCGTTTAAATAGTTTTCCTTTCATTGGGTAACACTCCTTTGCAAAAGTATTCTTTACATAATTATACAACGCCGGTGAATCCGCAGTCAATCTGATTCTGTCTGTTTCTCCATGGGTTAATCAACAATTATTTCGCCCTTTAATAGTATAATCTGACTATCCGTTCTGTGTATAATAGATAGGGTCAGTTACAGACACAAAAAATCCCCTGAACCATTTTCGTTCAGGGGAAATTATACCGTTTCTGTGTTTTATCAGAAAAGAGTATAAAGCAGGATAGAGAACACGCCCAGCACTATCATTATGCAGAGGACTATGCTGACTATGCGGATAATGGTCTTTCTCTTTTTGAACACTTAAATCAACTCCAAACCCGTCCGGAATTATCGGGACGAAAACAGTATATATGGTTCATGTCTGCGGGTGATGCTGGTGGGATGACCCGTCCCGCCGTGTATTACTCATTTGTTTTTTCGGAAGTATTAAGGGGCGAGATCGCTGCGTCGGCCTTTCTTTTGTAGAGATAATAGGTGTTGTAGGCGTTCTTTCGGGTTTCAAAGGTTTCCGAGCTGACAAGCTCATAGTTCTTGAAATGGTATTTCTTGTCACGGGTAATAACGTAATCAACAAGCGCGTGTTCGATGTATTTGTCCTGCTCGTCAACAAGATAGGGAATGTTAAGACCGCAGAAGAACCGACATTCCGGAACCACGCCGGATGCTGTATAGAATCCGCCGTCAAGGAACTTGTAATTCAGCAGGGTGGCGTTCTTTGTTTCTGAGATTATCTTGCTGAACTTGTACTGAGGAAGTTGCTCCTTGCCGTAAACTATCATATAGGTATTGGGGCTGAACATGAACATGGTGCAAAGACTGATAACCATTACCGCAAACACCGACAGACAGGCGATAGACCTGCGGCTGAGAGTGAGGGCGAACAGCTTTCGCGGCAGCACCGAGTAAATGGCTGCAAGCCCCAGGGGCATGAACACCGCAAGTATCAGCGGATAATAGGCGTATCTTCTGCCCCCTGCATAGATAAGGGCAAAGGATGAAAGTATGGTGACGATATAGAAGACGAACAGTCTTTTTGAATGCCTGAAGGCATATATCCCGCCTGCGATCATAAACAGCAGACAAGGCCAGAAATAATACAAAAAGCTCTTAAAGCCGTCATACAGATTGTAAACCGCGCCCAGCCACTTGCTGTCAACACTTGTTACAGGGTATACGAACATATTGCAGTAAAAATACACTTCAAACAATGAGGACAAGGCGTTGTTCAGAATAAAATACAGCATTATCGGCAGGGTCACGGTGGCTATGCCCAGCATAAGAAAACCGAACAGACCCACAAGGTGCTTATGCCATTTTTTTGTCATGTAGTATATCAGCATAAACAGGCCGAAGGCAAAATAGAAACCAAGCTGGGAGAACTTTATCCATAGCACCGCTCCGGATGTGAACCCGATTATGAACCACTCCCGCTTCCGCACAGGCTGTTCCGTAGCAACAGATTTCATTCCGAAGTATACGCTGCAGGCAATAAGGGGGAGACAAAGCTCTTCCGCAGAGCCGCCCTGTTCAAAGGCGGGGGAGGCGTATACGGCAACCGCAAGCAGTGGCATAAGGTAGACTGCCTTTTGCTCGGTAAACAGCAGCAGTATCTTTGCCGAAATGATCAGGAACAGAAAGTTGGATACTATCTCAATAAGATAGGCGCCGATAAAAGTGTTTCCCGAGATAAGATATGCAATGGAATAGATGAAATAAAGCAGGGGACCCTTCTGCTCAAAAATGTCCTGGTACATCACGTTGCCGTTGAGGATGGATTTTCCCACGGTAAAGAAGCAGTTGGCGTCATCCCAGTTGTTCAGAGGATAGACCGGCGAAGACTTGGAGCATACGGTCACGGCAATTGCCGAAAGCACCAGCAGAAAAAGAACAATGCCGGCAGGAAGACCGAAAAGATCCAGGTTTTTGCTTTTGTTGCTGTCGGGTGTCCTGAGCTGCACACCTGACGAATGGGTTTTCGTTATCATAATACATCACCACAATAAACAATCGGCAGCGGCGTATCCGCCGTGCAATGTGTCATGCTTGCGTATAAAATGTCATCTGAAAAACGGACGCCGGACATCTCATTCAAGAAAGATGAAAAGGGAAAACCGCACCCGCTTTTAATGATACACGATTTCATTCTTCTGATATATTTTATAGCTAATGAACGCCGATGTCAAGGGATTACGGTCTATCTGCCGGCACTTTTGAAACATTCTACCATATTATGCAATATTAATGAATTTCAAAGAAATTTATTGACAAAAAGACCATTTTAAGGGATAATATTAGTGTATGCAAAAGCGGGAATGGGCAGACACAAGGCTCTGCCGGACGACTTTGTGCAAAACATTTGCTTTCCGGAAAAAGCGGTCCAGCACCGCACAGGAAAAGAAAGGGAGGACTACTAATGGGCTTTACCATTGCTCAGAAAATCATCAAAAATCACCTTCTCAGCGGTGAAATGACAGTCGGCAGCGAGGTCGGTCTCAGAATAGACCAGACTCTCACTCAGGACGCCACAGGCACCATGGCATATCTTGAATTCGAGGCCATCGGAGTGCCCCGTGTCAAAACGGAAAAAAGCGTTGCCTATATCGACCACAACACCCTTCAGACCGGTTTTGAAAACGCTGACGATCATCGTTTTATCCAGACCGTGTGCAAAAAGCACGGCATCTATTTTTCAAGACCCGGCAACGGCATCTGCCATCAGGTACACCTTGAACGCTTCGGCAAGCCCGGCAAGACCCTTATCGGTTCCGACAGCCACACTCCCACAGGCGGCGGCATTGGTATGCTTGCTATTGGTGCCGGCGGACTGGACGTTGCAGTTGCAATGGGCGGCGGCGCATACTATATCTCAATGCCCAAGATGGTACGTATAAACCTCAGCGGCAGACTTCAGCCCTGGGTTTCTGCAAAGGATATAATCCTTGAAGTGCTTCGCATCATGACCGTAAAGGGCGGCGTGGGCAAGATCATCGAATACGGCGGAGAGGGCGTCAAGACCCTGACCGTTCCCGAGAGAGCCACGATCACCAACATGGGCGCAGAGCTCGGCGCCACTACATCCATATTCCCCTCTGACGAGATAACAAGAGAATTCATGAAGGCCCAGGGCAGAGAAGAGGACTGGACAGAGCTTTCTTCCGATCCTGATGCAGTATATGACGAGACTATCAGCATCGACCTGTCATCCCTCAAGCCCATGGCGGCATGTCCCCACAGCCCCGATAATGTAAAGACCATCGAAGAGATCGGTCCCCAGAAGATCGACCAGGTATGTATCGGCTCCTGCACAAACTCATCTTATCTTGACCTGATGAGAGTGGCATCCATCCTCAAGGGCAAGACCGTTCATCCCGATGTGAGCCTTGCCATCGCTCCCGGTTCAAAGCAGGTATACAATATGCTGGCAAAGAACGGCGCTCTTGCCGACATCATTGAGGCCGGCGCTCGTATACTTGAATGTGCCTGCGGTCCCTGCATCGGCATGGGTCAGTCACCCAACAGCAAGGGTATCTCCCTGCGTACTTTCAACCGTAACTTTGAGGGCCGCAGCGGTACCCGTGACGGCCAGATCTATCTTGTAAGCCCCGAGACCGCCGCAGCATCCGCAATTGCCGGCGTTTTCACAGACCCCAGAACTCTGGGAGAGGCTGTAAACATTCCTCTGCCCGAAAAGTTTGACTATAACGACAACATGGTGGTCGCTCCCGCTCCCGAGGAAGAGATGGACAGCGTTGAAGTACTGAGGGGCCCCAACATCAAGCCCTATCCCAAGACCGCTCCACTTGCCGAAAATATCAATGTCCGCTGCTCTCTCAAGGTTGGCGACAATATCACAACGGACCACATCATGCCTGCAGGCGCAAAGATCCTTCCTCTGCGTTCAAATATTCCGGCTATCTCCGAGCATTGCTTCACCGTATGCGATAAGGACTTCCCCATGAGAGCCAAGGCCTACGGCAGCAGCATCATTATCGGCGGCGTAAATTACGGTCAGGGCTCATCCCGTGAGCATGCGGCTCTTGCCCCCTTGTATCTGGGAATAAAGGCCGTTGTTGTAAAGTCCTTTGCCCGTATCCACAGAGCTAATCTTATCAATGCGGGTATTCTGCCTCTTACCTTTGTTAACGAAGCAGACTATGATGATATCAACCAAGGCGATGAGCTTTCACTGCCTAATGTACGCAAGATGATCTCTGAGGGCAAGACCACACTTCTACTCATCAATAAGACTCAGGGCAAGGAGATCCCTGTGATCTGTGAGCTTTCCGGCAGAACAAAGGATATTATCCTTGCAGGCGGTCTGCTGGACTATACAAAGAATAACTGAGGCAACTGTAAAGCAAAGAACATTACAGCAAGCTCTCTCCAAATCTATAAGAAGGGTTCTGAAGCTATGGAAAAGATAAAAATGACAACGCCGCTGGTCGAGATGGACGGCGACGAAATGACAAGAATTATCTGGAAGATGATAAAGGACAAGCTCATTCTTCCTTACGTAGACCTTAAGTCTGAATACTATGATCTGGGTCTGGAAAACAGAGAAAAGACCGGCGATCAGGTCACAATAGATTCTGCAGAGGCTACAAAAAAATACGGCGTTGCCGTAAAGTGCGCCACCATTACTCCTAACGCAGAGCGTGTAAAGGAGTACAACCTGACACAGATGTGGAAATCCCCCAACGGAACCATCAGAGCTATCCTTGACGGTACCGTGTTCAGAACTCCCATTGTTGTCAAGGGCATCACACCCTACATTCCCACATGGACCAAGCCTATCACCATTGCCCGTCATGCCTACGGCGATGTATACAAAAACACCGAAATGGTCGTTGCCGACGGATGCAAGGCAGAGCTGGTAGTCACCGACAAGGACGGCAACGAGACCCGTCAGCTCATTCATGAGTTCAGCGGCTCCAACGGAATCATCCAGGGTCTGCACAACATTGACAAGAGCATAGGCAGCTTTGCAAGAGCCTGCTTCAACTTTGCCCTTGACAAGAAGCAGGATATCTGGTTCGCTACAAAGGACACCATCTCCAAGAAGTACGATCACCGCTTCAAGGATATCTTCAACGAGAT
The DNA here is from genome assembly GCA_045221075.1 of Acutalibacteraceae bacterium. Lineage (GTDB taxonomy): Bacteria > Bacillota > Clostridia > Oscillospirales > Acutalibacteraceae > UBA1213. The sequence continues at coordinate 954 of JBGUWL010000256.1, read as the reverse complement.
ATTCGAGAACGAATACAAAGAGAAGTTTGAGCAGGCCGGCATCACATATTTCTACACCCTGATCGACGACGCTGTTGCAAGAGTTGTCCGCTCCGAGGGCGGTTATATCTGGGCCTGCAAGAACTATGACGGAGACGTTATGTCCGACATGGTTGCCACCGCTTTCGGTTCACTTGCAATGATGACCTCTGTGCTTGTATCTCCCGACGGAGTTTATGAGTTCGAGGCCGCTCACGGCACCGTACAGCGTCACTACTACAAGTATCTCAAGGGCGAGTCCACCTCCACAAACTCAGTTGCAACTCTGTTTGCATGGTCGGGCGCTCTCAGAAAGAGAGGACAGCTTGACGGCAACGACGCTCTTGCCGACTATGCTGACAAGCTGGAAAAAGCCACAATCAAGACCATTGAGGACGGCATTATGACCGGCGACCTTGCGGCTCTTTCATCTCTTGAAAACAAGACCAAGGTTGACACCGAGACCTTCCTTGACGAGATCAACAAGAGACTTGCAGCCGAGTACGGCGTATAATTTCTGACACCCATAATTTTGAATTAGTATACAAAAATCCCGCAGACTGAAAAAGCCTGCGGGATATTTCTCATTATCGGGAATCTGTACACTATTAAGCCTGCGGGACGATTTTCACCCATCCCTCTGAGAGAAAGGCATAAAGGCTCCCTCTTTGAGGGAGCTGTCAGCTATGCTGACTGAGGGAGAGGATAAGCTGACTGAGGGAGCAGACAGCTGTCTGCTATTCCGAATGATGAGGTGGATATACAGTCCTTGACCATGCCGACTGCTGAGAAACATTCCCTTCGTTTTCTCATACTTAACTCCCATTAAAAGCAGACATAGTCTGCTTATAATAGCGCGTCAGCGCGTCGGAGTTTGCATGAGACGTCATCTGTGCGTATGCACAGATGGGCGCAGCCTCGGGCGGCGCCTTTTCC
>JBGUWL010000255.1:0-9054 GCA_045221075.1 Acutalibacteraceae bacterium | reverse complement strand
CCGCAGGAATACTGACGTATTTCAAGGGGTTTTGGTGCAAGATGACGCCAGCGTGACGCTGGATGCGTGTTCGCACTCTAATCCTTTTACGTCGGATGTTTTATCGCTGCGGCATAAGGGTTTCCAATGCGAAAGAAGGTGAACGCAAAGTAGGCACCGGCAGCTTGCCGGCGGTCTTTGTGCGGTGTTGCCATAGCTCTGCCAAGCCCGTTTGACCGGAGCGGCGCAGAGTAGCCCAGGGGCGCTTGTTTCACTTTGCCCGCGCTCCTGTGTTCGCAGTGCAGAAGCAGCCGCCGGACCGACAGGCGATACCCGGGGGCATGGACGTTCGTTATCACAGCACAATATTTTCCCTGCTGCGGTGTTCACATCCATGATTTGCCTGTCACGGATCACAATATCCTCTTGATGATCTCATTTATTCCTCCGCGTTCCGAAAGCTTTTTTCCAAGCTTCTCTGCGCTTTTTGCCATTATTTCCGAACCGATGACGATATCGGCGGCATTCCGGACATGAACAGGGTCAAAGTCACGGTGGGGAAGTGTTACGCCTGCTTTGCTGTCTGTGATGCATTTTGCATTGAATTTTCTTTCAAAGACCTTTCCGGGGACGACGATCTGAGGGACGCCGTGGAGCAGACCGTCTGCCATGCTGTTCTGCCCTCCGTGATTTATGAATAACACCGACCTGTCAAGCAGGGTGTTAAAATCCCATCGGCGGGCGATATGTATATTGTCCCTTGTACCTTCTTTAAGATATGAAGAGGCGACGTAAACATTATATGGACTGCCCCTGAAAGCACTGCAGACTACCTTCAGCATTTTTGAAGCGGATATGGTGCCGTTTCCCATATAAACAACGATGCTGTCCCGCTTTGCGTTCTGCGGGCGGACGGTCCTGAATGGACCGCAATAGTATACCTCCGGCTTTCCTATGGGCTCAAGTTCAATTATGCTGGGACAGAATTTCCTGTCCGGCCAGTCAAATAATCTCAGCGCCGAATCCACGGACGGAAGCTTCAATTCACACAGCAGTCTGTTGAGTCCCTTGGAAAGAGATGTCTTATGTGCATATTCGTGCTGTGTGGGATAACTGACGGTGGCGTAAAGGGGGATGTGCTCAGCCCTTGCGGCTATTATAGCGGAAATGTTGAATTCGGAATACACAAGCTCCGCTCCGGACTCCCGTATGGCTTTGCGGACAGACTCCACACTTTTCTTTAAATACCTGTAGTCAAGATTGCCGGTAAAATGAAGCACCTGATCGAAGCTGTTCACCGTCTTCCGGGAAACGATGCCCAGCTTCTGAGCGAGGGGAAAAGCTCTCGACGCTATGGCCTTCGGCAGTCCCAGGGGCATAGGGACATCAAGAAAATACTCCGGGATACCGGGGATCTCTTTATAATTCACATCCTTCGCCATGCAGACCGCCGCTTTGATACCGGCATTACTGAACCCTTCCGCCAAAGCTCTGCACCGGGATGAAGGTCCGGAGGTCTCTGCCATTGCCGCCATGGGGACTATCAACGCCTTTATGGGTCTGATATCTGTTTTTTCCTGTTCCACTTTATCTACCTCTGTTTTTGTCGGTTTATCTGACATGATCTGACATAATGGGTTTGTTCATGCAGCTGATGTTTCTTTCTGATAATATCATTTGTTTTTTGCTGATGTTCCATATTTCAGCCCGTCAACAGTGTTTCGGGCTTATGGGAGCTGTCGGGAGATCAAGGTGACAGGACAGTATTCATCTTGGCTTTCTTTATTCATTTCAGGTATGCAGAAACCCCCGTATCCGGAAATACGGGGGATGTCCATACCGTCAAAGAAGATAATCCACGACCGTAAATGACCGTCCTGTCAGGCGTACAGGGGAGCGTTCCCTGTTCCGGCAGTTTCAGAGAGGAGTGCGGCTGATAAAATATCCCGGCACCGCTACCAGCGCAAAAAACGCCAGACTTATCAGAGTGAACACCAGAAGGAACTTCCTGCCGTTCCCGGGATATTCCCTTACATACAGCCGGTAATTTATCACCGAAGCAAGGGAACCGATGATCGAACAGAGACCCGCCGTATCCAGTCCGTACAGTAGAGCGCCGTGATTTGCGGCAAAGGGGTAGAGAACTATCGCCGCAGGCACATTTGAGATGAGCTGACTGAGCAGTATGCTCCCTTCATATTCATGTCCGGACAGAGCGCCGCTGAGAAATGAGGCTATCCCTTCGTTTCCTGCCACCGATGAAGAAAAAACAAAGAAGCAGAAAAACGTCAGAAGCAGCACATAATCGGTCTTTATCAGAATGGTGCGGTCGGTTATCAGAATTACAAGAGCCGTGGCGGCAACTGCCCACATCCAGAATTCCGTTCTTGTGACGATGGTGGTTATCACCAGCGCAAATACTATAAGATAGGTTATCCGCTGCCTTTTTCGCTCGGGCTGCCATTTTCCGATAAAGCCGGAGCCTTCTATGCCCGTTTTCTGCCGGACGTTTTTGCGGTAAAGAAACAGTACTAAGACAATAAGCAGGGCTCCTGATATGATCCATATAGGGAACATATATGAGATAAAATCCCAGGCGCTTACTCCGGACTGACCGAAAATATAAAGATTCTGCGGGCTTCCGAAGGGAGTCAGCAGAGAACCTCTTATTGCCGCTATGTTCTCCATGGTAATGACCGGAAGTATGTATTTCTCTTTGTTTCCCGCTCTGAACAGTATTATGGTAAGGGGAACGAATATGATGAGGGAAACGTCGTTTGTCACGAACATCGAAGAAAAGAATACCGAAAAAACCAGAAACAGCGACAGACCTGCCATTGTGCGGATATTTCCCGCAAGACGGAGCAGGGGACGGAATATGTTTTCCTTTTTGAAGCCCTCCAGAACGGTAAGCATCATAAACAATGTCCCCAGGGTTCTCCAGTCTATATCGTCAAGAAGTCTTGCAGAGGGCGGGGTGAAAATAAGCGCCGCCAGTGCCGCTGCCAGTGAAACCGACAGCATCAGTTCCTTCCTGAAAAATCTCAATATCTTTTTCACTGTATTATCACCTTCCGGACCGCATTGATCGTCTGTTCATAGTCGGAGCCGATCAGTACGATATCTTCTCCCGCGCGCCGAAAGCCCTCTGTGAACCTTCTGTTGTCCGCTTTCAGGCTTTCTGCCGAAAAATCAGCGGGGAACAGTCTTGCTTCAATGTCAGACTCATGCTCCGCGATCTTTTCATAATTTCTTTCAATATACTCATCCGTCATCGCAAGGCATACAAACCGGATGCAGGACAGGTATTCATCGTCAAAGTCCTTTCTCCAGCCGAAGGGTATATAGCAGCCTTCGATCATCAGATCCTGACGGTTCTCTATCGCCGTCTTTATCATCTCACGGAGTACAGGCCACAGATATGGGGTGAGTGCTTTGTCGTCTGACGGAGTAAGATGGGTGTACCCGCTTCGTATAAGCCCCATTTTCAGGTGGTCTATGGAAAGATATGGGTATTTGTATTCTTCAAGCAGTCTTTGCGCCAGCAGTGTTTTTCCCGTGTGGGATGCGCCTGTTATGAGAATTATCATAGTCTTGATTTTAGTTCCTTTCTTACCTTTTCAAGGTCACTGCAGGTCAGCAGCGGTATAAGGCTGTTTATTTCTTCGATGCTTCTGTCCCACCATCTGAACTTCAGCAGCAGGTCTGTCAGCTCGTCGTCAAAGCGTCTGCGGATGACCCTTGCAGGATCACCTGCCGCTATCGTATATGGCGCAACGTCGCTTCCCACAACGCTTTCTGCCCCTATAATGGCTCCGTCGCCGATATGTACTCCAGGAAGTATCACCGCGTTCTGTCCTATCCACACATCGTTCCCGATAACCGTATCTCCCTTGATGGGCATATCCTCCTTTGACGGCGGCTCCATATCCCAGCCCTCAAGGGTGTAAAACGGGAAGGTGGTCACGGCGTTCATCTGATGATTGGCTCCGTTCATAACAAATTCTACCCCGGCAGCTATCTGGCAGAATCTGCCGATGATGAGCTTGTCGCCGTTCCAGTCGTACAGATGAGTAACATGGCTTTCAAACCGGGAATCGGCGATATATGTGAATTCTCCCACGATAATATTCGGATTTGTGACCGTGGGCCGGACATAGATCTCATTGTCATATCCTGCAACGGGATGGACGGTTGTGGGATCGGGCAGTTTTCCCTTTTTCATACACACTACCTCGCTTTGTCTTTTCTTCATTGTATCAGAATACAGGGCGTTTATCAAGCCCGTCAGACCATCATGCGCCGGTGTTGTCCTATACTTGCTTTTAAGGGCGGATGTGCTATAATTGCTTCAAAGGCTTTTTGTCGTATTGTCATTAATGAAGTACGGACATGGAGGAGATCAGAGGATCTCTTTGATGCCGGTTGCTTTACGGCAGATGAAATCAGGGTATCTGACAGGTGTTTCAATGAAAAACTGCAGGTTCAGAGGACGGTCCTGCAGAGCTCATACTAAACTCCCATTAAAAGCAGACATAGTCTGCTTTTAATAGCGCGTCAGCGCGTCGGAGTTTGCATGAGACATCTGTGCGTATGCACAGATGGGCGCAGCCTCGGTCAGTGCCTTTTCCGATTAAAAGTGTCAGCTTTTAATCGGAAAACAGTATCAGGGGTGAAGACTATGACGGAAGAAGAAAAACAGGCATATTTTGAAAAGCAGAGAAAAGATGCGGAGGACCGCTGCAGGATCAGGACCCGGGAGCAATTTGAAGAGGAATGTAAAAAAGCGGGTATTCCCGAAAACTGGTGCGGCTATACCCACGACAGAACAAGACCCGTGTCAATGGACGAAAAAACCGTATATTACAGAAAAATCGGCAAGACCCTTGTTTCCTATCCTTTCCAGAGGTGGGATGTTGCTTTTGAGGAGCTGCTGAAATACCGGGACCAGTATAATGCGTTTGTTGTTTCCTGTGTCAGACTGCAGATAGATGATGTGTACTGGAGGTCCGACGCCGATATCATCGGCAGCGGGGGAGACTTCCCCTATGTCACTGTTCGTCATGTGGACTTTGCCGAAGCCCCGGATCAGAACCTGATAAATGAGGGATGGATATTTGACGGTTACGATCATTACATGGGTTACTGCAGATATCACAGGGCGGTGAATGTGGAGAGCCTGAACGGAATGATCGTGGTGGAATTCACCAAGCTGACGGATGAAAGAGATAAAAAAGAGTTTGGATTTACGGAGGTCTTTATGAAAGGCTCCTGCAGGTACCCTGTTCCGGAAGACCTTAAGGAACAGATATACCGCTGTGTCTGTAAGGGAAGAAGCCTGTCCGCTCTGCCGAGAAGAGAACTGATAAGGCGTTTTGAGAGTACACTCATTGAAGATGAGTTTTCGGCCCTTGTGCGGCTGAAAAGAGATCATCTGAATGCGCTGACAAATGCGCTTGACAAGGGGCTTTCCGAAAAAGAGCAGAAAATTGCTTTTGCCGAAGCGGGTCGCAATGCGGAAGCAGACAATCCTGCGGCGGATAATATTTTCGGGAGCAGAAGCATTTATGTTATTAACAAAAACTTTGATATCGTCTATGAAAAGGCAGGACTGGTGCGCAGTCAGTAAGCGAAGGTCATAGAGCCCCGTACAACAGGTGTGCAGGGGACATGACATGGCCGTGAACGGTAAAAACCGGATTGATACAGGAGGAATACAAATGATCGACTATGGTTTAAAAGACAGGATAGCTCTCATCACAGGAGCCAATAATCCACAGGGGATAGGAGCGGCAGCGGCCTGCGCCTTTGCCCGTGAAGGAGCAAAGGTGGTTCTTGTCTATAAGAAGATCGACAGACCTTTTGACAGGAGCAAAACCGACCGTAACGGAGCGGACAGATATTACGCCGCAAACGCCGGAAACGCCCATATTGTGGAAGAGAAGCTCAGATCAATAGATGCTGACTATCTTACTATAGAAAGTGACATTTCCGATGAGGATACGGTCAAGGATATTTATTCTACTGTCATCCGGAGATACGGAGGTGTTGATATCCTGGTGAACAATGCGGCAGTGGATGATGAAAACGGTTTTGACACCATTGAAAAGATCACCCGCAAAGTAATAGATGACACGTTCGCCGTCAATGTACGGGGCAGCATACTGATGACAAGAGAATTTGTCAGACACCGCAGAGAATACGGCAGGATAATCAACATTTCCACGGACGCAGCGCAGATATTTGCAGGGCAGATCACCTACGGAGCCAGCAAAGCGACCCTGGAAGCCCTTACCCGCAGTATCGCTCTTGAGGTAGGAAAGTACGGGATCACGGTGAACTGCGTCGCACCCGGTCCCACACAAACAGGATGGATAGACGACGAGCTTGAAAAAGCGGTCATTCCCCTGATCCCCATGGGGAAGCTGATAAGTCCCGAAGATATAGCCGAAACCATACTGTTTCTGTCAGGCAGGCAGGCGGGGATGATAACCGGTCAGGTGATAAAGGTATCCGGCGGTCACGCACTGTGAATGGCAGCGGGTGCAGAATGGCTTGCAGGTCCCTTGTGCAATTCCCCTCACACGCGGGGGTGAGCCTGCTTCCTGCAGGTCTTTCATTTTTTGGTTGAAAAATTATGTTTAAAAAGATTTCCCCGCAGTTCTGCCGGTAATGCACACTGCGGGGAATTGTTATTTTTTCTTTTCCGGTTTCCTGTCAAACTCAGGATTAAAAGCATAAAAGTTTTTGCTGTCCAGACGGTCCGTTGCTATCCGCAGCGCCTCGCCGAAACGCTGATAATGGACTACCTCTCTCGCTCTCAGAAAGCGGATGGCATCCTTTACGTCCGGATCATCGCAGAACCGCAGAATGTTGTCATAGGTCGTCCGTGCTTTCTGCTCCGCGGCCATATCCTCATGAATGTCGGTGATAATGTCACCCTTTACCTGAAGCGCGGCTGCGCTGAACGGCGTTCCGCCGGCGGCCTGGGGATAGATCCCCGTGGTGTGATCTACAAAATAATCCTCAAATCCCTGGGCTTTTATTTCCTCAATGCCCAGATCCTTTGTGAGCTGGTACACGATGGTCCCGACCATCTCCAGATGCCCCAGTTCTTCGGTGCCGTGAAGATATCAGTAAGGGATATACTTACACGATGGGCAGTGAAGGGTATATCGTTATTGAAAACTCCTCTTCGTGACCGTGACCCTTTGTTGTCTTTGTGTAGTCGATGTGGTGTATTATTTTTTTCAGCATTTCGTTTTTATTTTGAGCGTCACTGAGGGTATCATAAGACTCCGAGACCATTCTGACCTTCGGAATGAATTCTGAAAGTATACGTTCGTTCCGGGCGGCCTTTTCGGTCGACGACTGTACATCCTTCTGCTTGTCTTTCAGCTCCCTGAGCCGCTGCTGCAACACCTGATTCCGCTGTCTGAATTCGACTGCATCATACACGCCGGTCTCAAACGCTTCGTATACTTTGCTGATCTGTGCCCGGAGCTTTGATTCCGATGCAAGCAGAAGGGACAGCTCGGATTTTGCTTTGTCAATATTAATCTTTGTTCTGTACTGTTCAAGCTGAGGCAGACAGTAGCCCTTTGCCCATTTTCCGATCATATCAACGACGGCTTTCTCAACCAGATAAAGATATGATGCGTGATTGCTGCAGGTGGGAGCCGGACACATCAGAAGATCGGGGTTCTTGCTGCTCGGCTTGCGCTGCATTTTTCTTCCGCAGACCGTGCAGCATACAAGTCCGGCCAGCGGATTCTGAGTCGATTTGTCTCCGCGGACCGTGCGGTTTTTGTTCTGAGCCATTCTTTCAGCGGCTGATTTGAAGGTCTGCTCGTCTATTATGGCCGGATGCAGTCCGTTGTACAGAAGAAATACATCGTTTCTTGGCCGCTGTGTGATAACTGTTCCGCCTGTCATTTTCTTCTTTCGCGGACGCCAGTTCCATCTGATCTTGCCAACGTAGACGGGATTGATGAGCATATCACGGATAGTCTGCTGGGTCCATACAGAGCCGCTTGCCGCTTTGATACCCCGTTCATTGAGCTCTCGCGCGATCAGAGAAGTCCCGATTAGTTTTCTCGTTCCGTTCTCCTGCAGGAGACCTTGGGTATACCATTCAAAGATAGATCTTACAACAGCGGCCTGATCGGGAATAGGGGAAAGGGTAAATCCCTTATCGTTGATTATCTTGGTACGTTCATATCCGAAGGGAGCTTTATTGCTGACATACTTTCCTTCTTTTACGCTGGCGGTCCTGCCCCGCTGCAGCCGTCGGTTGATTATCTTGTATTCACGTCTTGACATGAAAAGCCCGAATTCAAAATACTCTTCATCCATTTCGTTTTGCGGGTCATAGGTCTTTGTGGGAGTAATGATCTTAGTTCCTGCAAACAGGAATGTCTGGGAGATAATACCCTGGTCTATGCTGTTGCCTCGTGCAAGCCGGTCCACGTCCATGACGATAACGCCTTCCCATAACCCTTCGCTTACCTCAGACAGGAGCCGCTGCATCTGAGGGCGGGCGGCAATACTCTCACCGCTGATTATCTCCTTATATACAGCCGTAACTTCAAGCCCCGCCTGTTTCGCAAAGGCTGTCAGCGCCTTTTCGTGGCGGGCAAGGGTCTCGCCTTCGCCCCTCTGTTCGGCTTCGCTGTCCGCTCTGGACTTTCTGAGATACATACAATATGGCATGGTATCACTCCTTTCCTTATTTGATTCATGATCCCTGCCTCGCAGCATTATAATCAACTCCTAAAACTAAAGGCACTGTGCTATAACAGTCACAGTGCCTTAATCGAAATCTATACGAAGGGCAGGTAATAACCATCCTCCAAATATATTATACTCTATTATGAGCAATATATTCAATAGAAAAAATGGACTGTAACATTTTTGTAGCACCATACAAAAAGTATACCCAGAATATATTTAACGTGTACACAAAATCAAAATAGATTATCATTTACCCCGCTCCGGCGGTGGTTTTTTTATGTCAAGGATCATACATCACTCTGACGACTTTTCCGATAATACGTATATTAGTTTCTTTAAGGT
>JBGUWL010000254.1:0-1734 GCA_045221075.1 Acutalibacteraceae bacterium | reverse complement strand
TCGTCTCTGCTTCCGTCAATCCATTCAAAATCTTTTGCGTCTATCGAGAAAGTACCCATTGTGCTTTATCTCCTCCTGTCGTTTCATACTGTCCTCATCCCTCAATTTGGCCACGGGTCAGCTTCTTTCCTGCAAAGCAAAGAACGCTTTGTCCGCCTCGGTCGGATTCAGGAGCGTTAGCTCCTTCTCGTGTATTGTCGCATACAGCCATGGCTTTCCGTTTCGGTAAAAGCATATGTCCTGCGGCAAATCCCTGGAACAGTCCAGCAGATTTGGACACGTCTATAACCATGCCCGTGTTGTTTTGCTCATCCGATACAGGTTCAGCACCCGATGTTTGTCCGAAGTTTTCGTACCCGGCCAGCTTTTCACATTCACTTCTTGTTGAAGCAGGTCTCCGGATATGGGATCGAGCAGTTCGTCGTGTCTGCATTTGGGAGGTTCTGCTTGATAGGGCTTGAGCTGCTCGGTGATAAGTGAAAAGCTGTCTGAGCTTTTTGATGCGTATAGCACAACATCGGTCCAGCGTTCGATCACCTTGTCATACGGGAGATTGTATATGTTCATTGGGTTGACCTCTCGAATTGACTTTAATTCTGAATAATCTCATAAACCTGCTTTAGTTCGTCTTCAATTTCCGTAAGGAAAATGAGGCCTTCCACAACATACGCCTCCAAATAGGAGATTGTTCCATCATTTCCGAAGGAAACGATCTCAAACGGATACTCACAGCCGTCAAGCAAGTCATCATCATAATAACGCTCAAAATTGTCAAGATTCACTTCTTTAATCCACAGCTCACCGTCTGCGGTATCAAACTTTATAAAGCCATCCAAATCTGCCATACGCTGCTGCTCTGCACGAACATATTCCGGTGAGCATCTACTTAGTTTCAAGCTGAGAGAATACACGGGTTCTCCGAGCAAAGCACAGTAGTACCAGTAGCGGTATTCCGGAACAGTACCGGACGGAATCTCGTCGGGTAAGACCTTGACGAAGGATTTACCCCGCGTCTCTCTTACAAAATCGTTGGTTCTCAGATACCGCGCTGGGTCCGTTATGTATTTCTCACCCGTCGGTGGATCATTGAAATACAGGAACAGCGACACAAAAGAGAAATGCCAAAGATTTGCAAACTGTTTTTTTCATAGTCCCTCGGCCTCCAAACGCAGGCGATAAAAGAACTGTACCCACTCCGGCTCTCCGTCAAAGCCGCGCTCTTTGATTGCAGCGAGGCGGCGCTTGCCGACGCGCCGGTCAAGGATGGCGAGAACGCGCACAAGGGCGTACTCGCTTTCAAGACTCTGTTCGATGCTCTGCGTGTCGTACTCGCGGAAGGCGTAATAAAACGCATGATCCGAAGCAGCGCCTTCCGTAATCAGCAGCTCGTTTTCCTTGTTCCTGCGGTCCCGGCCTGTCAGCTCCGGGAACTGCTCGTCCATGCGGTGCTCGATTTCCTGCTCCAACTTGAACACATCAAAAATGCTGGACTTGAAAACTTCTTCTCCATCCACCCTGATGGCGATCCGACCGTGGTCGTCATGTGCCTCGCGGTAGCGCGTGATGAAATACTGCACCCGCCCGCGCAGTGACGGCGCGAGTCTGTCTTGCTCCAGCGTTTTACGAATATCCCTCCAACTTTTCATGGTGCCTCCAACGCAAGATGATTATTCTATCCGTTGTCTGATCTCATGGAATCAATGGCGTTCATAGCCCTTCGCACATCCGACAGGC
>JBGUWL010000253.1:0-19693 GCA_045221075.1 Acutalibacteraceae bacterium | reverse complement strand
GAATGTACCTTGAACAGAAGCTGAACGAAAAGTCCGTTGTATATAATTTGAATATCGCCGCCATCATCAAGGGCGCTGATATTGATAAGATAAAAGAAGCATTGAAATCCGTATTCAAGGCTCATGAAGCGTTTTATTCATATTACGGCGAAGAAAACGGTCTGCCCGTCCGCATCCTGTCTGACAAGCTTCCGGAGATCGTCGAAAAGACTGCCGAATCCCGTGACGATGTTATAAGCATCATTGACAGCTACGCCGAGCCCTTTGACCTGAACACAGGAATCCCCGTAAGACCAACGCTTTATTCCGTTGCCGACGGCAGTGTGATACTCCATCTTGCAATACATCATATCGCCTTTGACGGCGGTTCCGCAAAGACCTTTGTAGGTGAGCTTATCGACGGTCTGAACGGCAGAGAGGTCAATGCCTCCGAAATAGACCTGTCCGACCTCTATAGCGACAGCCTTGAAGCAAAATACGAGAGCGGACTGAAATATTACAGAGAGATCTTCTCGGACGGAGTACCCGTAAACGAAATGCCCACAAATGGCAAGCGGCCAAAGGTTCATCCCCTGTCTGACCGTGAGATAGACTTTGACATAGACAACGAAAAGCTGAAAGCCATCGACAACACCGCCCGCAAATTCAGCGTGACGGAGTTTGAGCTTATCTTCTCGGCAGTATCCATGACTCTCGGAAAATACACGGCTTCCGAGGACGTTGTTTTGGGCATACCCACAAATATGCGCCCGAACGGTGCCGATAACGTCATCGGTATGTTCGTCAACACTGCTCCCGTCCGTGTGCGCCCCAAGAGAAACGCGGAAATTCAGGATTACCTGCAGAGCGTCAGCGAAGCCGTCCGAAGTGTAACTTATGGAGCTTATCTGCCCTTTGAGGATGTGGTTGCCGAATTTGTCAAACAGCGTGACGAGTCCCGGAACCCCATGTTTGACGTGAGCGTCAACTTCATGTGGAACCCGCCTGCCTACAATAACGACGGTCTGAGTGTTGAAATGTATTCACCCCTCCAGAAGATGAGCCGCGACATCGGCATCGTCATCCGCAAGGGGGAGAAGGGTCTGCACTTTATGGTGCAGTATTCCTCAGAGCTTTTTGAGGATGAGCTGATAGAGAACTTTATTGAGCAGCTCAGATCAGCTATTGACCTTATGGGCTCGGCAAATACCGTAAGAGACGCTCTTGTCCTGCCGGTCAACCAGAAGGCGCAGCTTGACAAGTTTGCCGTCGAAGCCAAGGAAGAAATACCCGTAACCCTGCTTCACAAGCTCTTTGAAAAGAGCGTTTCCGAAAATCCCGACAAGACCGCTCTTATCGCAAAGGACGCCACTCTTACATATGATGAACTGAACAAGAGGGCAAATATCGTTTCTCATAACCTGATAGACAGGGGTATAAAAACCGGCGACAGCGTTGCCCTGCTCCTGCCGAGAGAGAGCTGCTTCTTTGCCTGTATGTTCGGTGTGAACAAGGCGGGAGCGGCGTTTATTCCCTGCGACCCCCAGTACCCTGCAGACAGGATAAATCATATCATAACCGACTCCGAAGCCTCATTCATCATTACCACAGCCGACAAGCTCTCGGATTATCCTGCCGACAAGGCTATCAATGTTGAGGATATCACAAAGGGAGAAAAGACGGAGAATCCCGATGTGGAGATGAGCGACCGGGAGCTTGCGTATATGATCTATACCTCAGGCTCCACCGGTAAGCCCAAGGGCGTTATGCTCCGTCACAAGGGAATCTGCAACTATCTCATGCCCCATCCCGCAAACTCGCACATATATTATCTTAAAAATAATGTAAATACCTATCTTTCGGTAACGACTGTCTCCTTTGATATGTCCTTCAAGGAGCACACTGCGGCGTTCTGCAACGGCAAGACTCTTGTGTTTGCCGGCGAGGACGAGATGAATGACCCCCGCGCTCTTGCTGAACTGATGGAAAAGTACAATGTTGACTGCATCAACGCCACTCCTTCAAGACTCCAGCAGTATCTTGAATATGCGCCGTTTAAAGACGCTCTTACAAAATGCCGTCTTGTCATGTCCGGCGGCGAGGGTTATCCCATGTCCCTGCGTGACACCATAAAGGAATGCTCGAATGAAATAAAGATCGTAAACACCTACGGCCCCACAGAGATCACCGTCTCCTGCAACGCCGCAGATCTGACAAACGCGACCCAGGTAACTGTGGGCAGACCTCTGCTCAACTACAACGAAGTCATTGTTGACAAGTTCGGCGACATATCCCCCTACGGTGTTGTGGGCGAGCTGTACATCGGCGGCGTGGGAGTTGCAAAGGGCTACCGCAATCTGCCGGAAAAGACCGCTCAGGCCTTTGTTGAATTCGGCGGTCAGCGTATGTACCGCTCCGGCGACTATGCAAAGTGGGACAAGGACGGCAATGTGCATATCCTGGGCAGACTTGACAGTCAGGTCAAGCTCCGCGGACTGCGTATAGAGCTTGGAGAAATAGAGGGTCTTATCGCTCAGCAGCCGCATATCAAGAAGGTTGCAGTAATAATCCGCAAGCTCAGCGGTCAGGAGAATCTCTGCGCCTACTTTACCGCCGATACCGAAATTGATATAAATGCGCTCAGGGACGAGCTGAAAAAGCACCTGACCCATTATATGATACCTACGGCGTATCTCCAGATGAACGAAATGCCCATGACCGCCAACGGCAAGACCGACACAAAGATGCTGCCCGATCCTGTTCCCGTAAGTCTCGGAGAGTATGTCGCTCCGGCGAACAAGACGGAGGAGTTCTTCTGCGAGTCCTTCAAAAAAGTACTTAAACTCGACCGTGTGGGCGCCACCGACGACTTCTTTGAGATCGGCGGTACATCGCTTATCGTTACTTCCGTGGTGCTGGACGCTTCGGAAAACGGCTTCCAGATCACCTACGGCGATGTGTTCAAATACACCACTCCGAGAGCCCTTGCGGAGCTTTTCAAGGACGGCGAAGTAAACGACACAAACAAGCTCTTTGATTTTGAGGGCTATGACTATTCAAAGATAGACGCTTTGCTTTCAAAGAACAACGTCGAAGCATTCCGCACGGGAGAAAGAAAAGAGCTTGGCAACGTGCTCATCACCGGAGCGACAGGATATATGGGCGCTCATCTCCTTGCAGAGTTCCTGAAACGTGAAAGCGGCAAAGCCTACTGTATGGTGCGAAAGGGCAGGTTCGAAACTGCCGCAGAACGCCTTGAAAACATGATGTTCTATTACTTCGGCTCAGACCTTGAGGATGAGTTCAAAAACCGCGTTGAGGTGCTCAACGGCGACGTTACCGACTACAAATACTTTGAGCCCTTTGAGACTCTGCCTATCAATACTGTATTCAACTGCGCGGCAAACGTAAAGCACTTCTCCAACGGTACGGACATCGAGGATATCAACGTGGGCGGTGCGGTCAACTGCATCAAGCTCTGTCAGAAGCTGAACGCAAGGCTGATACACTTCTCCACTGTTTCCGTTTCCGGAACAACAGACGATGTTTCAAGGCTCAGCCGCAGAGAGCTTGACGAACAGACCCTTTACTACGGTCAGACTCTTGACAACAAATATACTTCCTCAAAGCTCATGGGCGAGCGCATGGTGCTTGAAGCCACAGCGGAGGGACTTGACGCAAAGGTCATCCGTGTCGGCACCCTTGCCGCCCGTGAATCCGACGGCGAATTCCAGATCAACTTCCTTACCAATAACTTTATGGGACGTCTGCGTTCATACAGTCTGCTGGGCTGCTTCCCCTACAGCATGATAGAAAATCAGGTCTGCATGGGACCGATAGACCGCTCATGCGAAGCTTTCCTGAAGCTGGCAAAAACCCCGAAGGAGTGCTGTGTGTTCAATGCTGTCAACAACCATACACTTCCTCTAGGTGATATTATCCGCCAGATGAACGAAAACGGCAGCAAGGTGGATTTCGTTGAGTATGACGAATTTGCCGCAGCCCTGCACGAAGCCCAGAAGGACCCGGACAAAGCTGCAATTCTATCCAGTATGACTGCCTATATGAATACTGCTCACGGCAAAAAGATAGTTGCCCTGCCCTTCAATGCTCACTATACAACACAGATACTTGCCCGCATGGGCTTCTTCTGGAACGCCAGCAACGAAAAATATGTCAACGACTTCATCAACGTACTTCGCGGCTTCCTGTTCTTCCGCAAGGACAATCTCAAGAGATAAGGGGGCAGGAGTATGAAACGCAGAGGAAACCTCCTCAACGACAAATACCGAAGTCTTCTTATGGCGACCCTTGCCATGACAGCATCAAACTACCTTGCCGGCATTCTGGACGGAATAATGGTAGGTCAGATGCTGGGTACGGTCGAGCTCTATGCCATCAACCTGACCACCTGTATCATCTTTCTGCGAAGTATCCCCATCGCAATGTTCACATTCGGCGGCAACACCCTGTCGGTCATCAGAAAGAGCAAGCGTGACCAAAAGGGCGCGGATACGGTTTTTACACTGTCCTTCTGGGCGGGAATACTGTCCACCGTGGTGATCTCAATAATCGGTCTTGCGGTAATATACCCAACAGCAGAGCTTCTTGCTCAGGGCAAGGAAGAACTTGTGGGGCTGGTCATAGATTATCTGCTGCCCCTGTGGGTGCTGACGCCCTTGGTGGCTGCGGTGAATCAGACGGCGGCCTACGCCCGGACGGACGGTATGCGAAAGCTTGCGACAGCACTGCCGATAGTCGCAAACGTGGTCAATCTCGGCTGTGACGGACTGTATATGGGTGTGTTCAACTGGGGCGTTTCAGGAGCAGGCTGGGCGACAGTCACCGGCTATTTAGTCGGAACGGCTATGACCCTCATCTATTTCAAGTCAAAAAAGCGTACGGTCCATTTCACAAAGGAAGCTCTGAAACGGCTCAGAGAGCTTGGAAAGATATTCAGCATCGGTCTGCCGTCTGCTCTGATCTATGTCTGCAACTTCTTAAGACTGTTCTTTACCAACGCTATTATACTTTCCTCCACGGGCGTTGTGGGCGGCAAGATCGCATCCGTTTCCTTCTCGCTGAACAGCCTTGCATTCATCTTTGTTGAAGGTGCTTCTATGACACTCCTGCCAATCCTGGGAGCGCTGTACGGAGAGAAGGACACCAACGGACAAAAGCTCACCCTGCGCTACGGCATGATAGTCACCGTGGGACTTTCGGTGATAGTGTTTATCCTCTCCGAGCTTCTGCCGGTACAGCTTGCTTCACTTTACGGACTTACAGACCCGGCTGTGACCGAGGTGTTCGCGGCGACCTTCCGCATCTTCTCAATAAATGTTCCGATACTTGGTGTGATCTATGTCATGCGCTCCTTCTTCCAGGCAACGAAGCAGAGAGGTCTTGCAAATCTGCTTGTCATGCTGGACGGCGTTCTTACCATAGTACCTCTGATGTACTGGTTCTCCCACTATGATATCTACTGGCTGTGGATGTCTTTCCCCGTTTCAAAGGCGTTAACGGTCATAATTACAGTCATAGCAATGATTATCAGCAAGAAGGTCCGCAAAAAGAAGAACATCCTCGGTATCGAGGAGCAGGACGGCATCGCATACGACTTTACCATAGACAATGAGGTATCACAGGCGATAAAAGCCTCCGAAGAAGCCATGAGCTTCTGTACGGAAAAGTCCCTTCCTGAAAACACCGTCAATGCCGTCGGAGTAACGGTAGAGGAGCTTTGTCATAATATTGCAGTATATGCCCGTTCTTCCGCCAACAAGACAGTTGACGTTTGTGTGCGTATCTTTGACGACAAGGTGAACATAAGGACCCGTGACAACGGCGTCGAGTTTGACCCCACAGATTACATCGACACCAGCGGAAAGCGCATCACAGGACTGGAGCTTGTGAGAAAGCTCAGCTCGTCTGTCAACTATAACCGTGTCCTCGGTTTCAACGTGACCAACGTTACCATATCCTACTGACAGGGGGGATGATCGCATGAAAAATATATCATCCCTTGAGGGATTATCCTCATATACCGTGTCTATGCTCCGAAAAAACGAGCAGCGTATGAATTATATAAAGACCATTGTTTTTATCGGACTCGATGCGGCAATGATGGTACACGCTACTCTGAATCACTTCAGGCAATCGGTTTGGATGTTTTTTGGACTTCCTATGGTCCTGATGACGGCCATCATCATAGTGAATATTTGTACAAGAAAAAAAGTACTGCCGATATTGAAATACATCAACTCCGGGGTAATGCTCCTGTCAGTACTTATCGTCAGTATGGCTCGGGACGACTTTTTTCTGATATTGTTTGTATTCCCGCCTATATTCAGCGTGTTTTACTATAACCCCAGATATACCGTGATAACATCGGCGTTTTCCTTAATCCTGACACAGTTCGTCATGCTGAACAGTCCGGATTTTACCCAGCAGGAGCTTTCGGAAATGACCTTATCCGATCTTCCCCTATATGCCGCAAGAGTGTTTGATTTTTCCCAGCTTTCTTCGGCTATATTCTGGAAATACAGGGTAGCTTCCATGTTCATACTCATAATTGTCCTCGGCGTGGGAATATATATGTCCTTCAGCGGAAAACGGTTCTATTGCTCCCAGGCGGAGGTGATCCGCAAAAATACATCCACCGACATTGAGCTTGACCTTGCAAGAAAGATACAAAAGGGCTTTCTTGATGACAATTTTCCGGATAACGAAAGCTATGCTGTGTTTGCCGATATGACTCCGGCGTCTCAGGTGGGAGGAGATTTTTACGACTTTTTCCTCACGGACGAAACACACCTTGCAATGGTCATCGGTGACGTTTCGGGTCACGGAACGGGAGCCGCAATGTTTATGACCCTGACAAAAACTCTGATAAAGGTATATGCCCAGGCGGGCATGACTCCCGACAAGGTATTTGAACACACTGGACGTTACCTTGTTCAGTCAAATCCTCAGAAATTCTTTGTCACCTGCTGGATGGGCATACTTGATCTTTCAAACGGTCAGCTTTCGTTTTCCAACGCCGGACATAACTATCCCGTCATAATCTGCAGCGGAAAAGAGCCTGAGTTCATAAAAACAAAGCCCCGCTTTGTTCTTGGCAGAAAAAGGCTTGTAAGCTATATCGAAGAACACCTCAGACTGACGCCGGGGGACAGGATAGTCCTTTATACCGACGGAGTTACCGAGGCCCAGTCTCCTGAGGGAGAGCTTTTTGGCGACGAACGGCTTATCGAAGTCCTTAAGTCTTCCGGAAATAATAAGGGCTCCGATCCTGTCAGGGCAGTCAGAGCCGAGCTTGACAGATTTGAGCAGGGCAGAGAGCATTTTGATGACGAGACTATGCTTGCACTGACCTTCAAAGATTATCTTGATGAGGTCCCGATGGAGAGCCGTGTGTTCTCTCTTAACAAACAGACCTTTGACGAAGTGATGGAGCACATCCGGGAACGCTGTATCGCTGCCGGATGCGGTGAACAGGCGGTGAGCCAGATTTCCATTGCATCCTCGGAGATACTTGCAAATATCGACTCCTACGCCTACACTGACGGCGGTCAGGTAGAAATACTTACCCGCAGCCGTGACAGACGAATGACCATAGTGTTTAAGGACGGCGGCAGACCCTTTGACCCCCTGGGGGCAAAGACCCCTGACGTTGCTGTTCCTATCAGCGAGCGCAAGCCCGGAGGACTGGGTATCTTTATCGTAAAGAAGCTGATGAGTGATGTCAGCTACAAATACGACGAAGGACAGAATGTTCTTACAATAGAAAAGGAGTTCTGATATGGATACGAATAACACAAAAATCATCATTGCAGGGGACCTTATGCCGATGCCGTGCAATTACGAGCTGTTTTCCTCGGGAGACGCCGAGACCCTTTTCGGGAAAAAACTCTGCGGTATGTTTGCTTCGGCGGACTTCCGGGTGTGCAATTTTGAGGGCTGCTTTACCGACGGAGATAACCCTATAGAAAAAACAGGCCCCGTAATAAAGGCGCCCACATCCACCATTAAGGCTGTCAGAAATTTAGGTATAAACTATGCGACCCTTGGAAACACCCACTCCATGGACAACGGCAGACAGGGCTATCTCGACACCTGCCGCACCCTTGATGAAAACGGCATAACCTGGTTCGGCTGGGGAGACGATATTGATTCCGTCAGGACCCACGTCAGGCTGACAGACGGCGGAAGAACGATCATACTCTACAATGTGACGGAGCGGTTTGAGAACGCTCCCGGCGAAAACAGTCCCGGCGTAAATCTCTATGACGAATACCGTGTCTGCCGTGAGATAAAGGAGCTTAAAGCAGAGTGTGAGCTTCTGATCGTGTTCTACCACGGGGGTATCGAAGGGACCCATTACAACAGTGACATCATGCGGAAGCGCTTTCACCGCATGGCGGATAACGGCGCCGATGTAGTTATTTCCCAGCACACCCACGCCATAGGCGAGGAAGAGCATTACAACGGCTCTTATCTGCTGTACGGTCAGGGAAATTTCTGCTTCCATTTCCGCAGTGACGTTACGCCTCTGCTTGCCGAAGGGCTTGTGCTGGAGATCGACCTGAAGGACGACGTTTTCACTGCAAAGCCACACCGTATAATCCGCACCGAAAAGGGCTGTGTATATGATGAAAAGCAGGAGCTTGATGAGTTCTATGCCCGAAGCAGAGTACATGACGCACTTCTGAAAGGCGACAAAGCTGCAAAAGAGGAGTTTGAACAACACTTTTCAGAGGACTGTGAAAACTGGCTGCTCCAGTTTCTTCTTACCTTCCGGGGCGTTGACCCGGAGATCGCAAAGCTGCGAAAGGAGCTTTCACCGTCGGAATTAAGGGAACATCTGCTCTCGCTTTACCCGAGACCGTATCTGAGGGCTATTCTGACGTTTTTAAAAAACGAGGAATTCAACGAGATAGGCAGGCAGCTGCTCAGCGATCTGCTGAAAGATAAATAATAGAAAAATCAAAGGAGAAATCAATAATGACCATCAAAGTTTATGAAAAGGACGGCTCACCTGTTATCGCCCCCGAAGGAAAGATCGACCATGTTACAGTAGGTGAGTTTGAAGACAAGATCAACGAGATCGGAAAGGACAGCGACACCCTGACCCTTGATATGGCCGGAGTTGAATACGTCAGCTCCGCTGCCCTGAGAGCGATACTTAACGCAAACGACCTGATGGAAAACAAGGGCGGCCTTGTTATCATCAACGTCAACCAAAAGGTCATGGAGATATTCCGGATCACTGGATTTTCCGAGTATCTGAACATAAAATGATAAAAAAACAGACCCTCTGCCAAAGCGGAGGGTCGTTTTGCGTCTGTAGGCACGGATATTATCCGGAGCCGATATATTTCCAGTTGTTTACGTCGAAGATATCGTCATGTACGGAATACCAGATACCTTTCTCAAATACATTGCCGTTGTTTGTGGTGATGGCACTTTTTTCGGAGAAGAATATCTTCTGTTCTCCTTTTTTTGCGTCATTGTTGACCGGCTTTCCGGTGGAGGGGTTTACGGGATCTTCGATTATCCCGTCAAAGGCAAGTGTAGGTACATCTGCCTGAGTCATAAAGCTGCCGTCGGTACTGAAGCCTTTGGCATTAAAGTCCTTCACCATCAGGAGAGGATTGAAATAAGTGATGTCGTAGGAATCATCAATAATAAGCTCGTCAAAGATCCCCAGTGGAGCGCCGTGGTCGGCAACAATGATGATCCTTGTGTTGTCATACACGCCCTCCTTGCGCATCTGTGTGAACCATTCCCCGAGTCTCAGCAGAGTGGCCATGTTCACATGATAGGTATTGAAATGTCCGCTGTTTTCAATGTCGTATTTTTTTCCGTTATAAATAAACCGGTCGGAATGACTGTTGTCGTATTCGGAGTTGTCGGCATTGGGATCAGGAACATATTCGGGCTCTTTCAGTATCTGAGGCTCGTGGGGAGTGCTGTTGCTCATCATAATAAAGGAGCCCTTCTGAGTATCTTTGGCAGTACAGACGTCGGGAAGAGCCTCGAGTACGGAATAGCAGTTCATAAACAGTCTGCTTATCTCAACGGTGCCTTTTTCGCTGTCGCTCTGGCTCTCTGATCTGTAGTAGTTTCCGTTCTGATAGAAGAAATCTTGAAGAAGACACGGCGCCGACCTCATCAGACCGTAACAGAAAAAGTTCCTTGTCCATGTACTGTCAAGCTCCTTGGTTTCTTCCGACAGATATTCGGTATTGAACTGTCCCTGTTCGGTGTTGTAGGCCTTTATGCTTTCTCTGTCGTCGAATATGCTCAGGTCCGGCACCCAGCTGTAGTTTGCATAGGTGGGTTCCAGGACCGTCACGTCAAAGCCGTTGTCGTCAAACAGCAGGGGCATAAGGCGAAGCGCTTCGTTCTGTTTTTCCTTGAGCGAGACGTCCGACCGCGCGTTTATCTCTGAGGGGGTATACTCGTATCCTCCGTAGAGGGAAGGGGATGCAAAATTAGTGCAGCGGCCGAAGGATACCGTGTTTGAATAGAAGGTAAAGCCGTCAAACATCTCCTTAAGCCGGGGCATTTCCTGCAGCATAAAGGGCATGAGGGAGGCTGCCGCCCTGTCAAGCATTATGACGATAACGTTCTGTTTGTTTTTGCTCAGCGTCAGCAGGTTGCCGTTGTTCTGTTCAAGAGCGGTATTTGTCCTGTTGACGTTCTCGATGGAGGTCTGTATCATGGGCTCTGCTGCCCTTACCTTGACAATGTTTACGGTTGACAGTCCGACGACCGAAACGGAGAGTATCACATATACGCTTTTGACCAGCGTCTTGCTCTTCTTCCAGAACAGATACATCATCAGAAATGCGCCCACAAGCACTGCAAGGTCGATAAGTATTTCTACGTGGCTGTAGTTTATTGAATTCTCGTATTTCAGTTCCTCCGACATAATGCCGAGTCCCGAACCGAAAAAAACGCTGTTTATAACCGAAGAGCAGGATATCACCCAGATCAGGATGTTCAGTATCCATTTCAGTCTCTTTCCGGAAAGGTAATAGAATATTCCGAACCAGACAAGAAACAGACCGGCTGCCAGCAGGAAGGAATCAAGAACGTGTATCAGCGGGTCCTTGTAGTCTGCAAAAAAAACGAACTCAAGGGGCGAAGATGCGATGACCGCCGAAGGATTGAGCACTCCCGTGACAATGGTCATAAGAAGACATCCCCCAAAAAACAGCTTATAGCTTGGATGATGCTCTTTAAGTAACGACGGCTTTCCTGAAAAGCGGGCCTTTGCCAGAGAAAGGACAGGAGGTATCTGCAGTATAAGACCCATATCAAGCAGGGGGATGCAGTCCTCAAAGCGCGCCTTGGGCATTATCAGTCCTGCCGCGATCATAATAAGTCCTATGGAAGATAGGATGATGTTCCTTGCTCTGTGATTTCTGAATGTGACCAGAAGATTTTTTACAAGGGAGAACAGATTGTTGACGGTCCAGTACAGCACAAGACCCGAAGGGGAGTCGTACAGCAGTACCAGAAAAACCGCCGCCATTCCGTAAAGCTGCAGCTTGTCTCTCAGGTGCAGACCTCTTGTATAGACTGCGCCGGAGATGATGTTGATGACCGTCATGGCGATGGGCAGGATGTTAATGGTGGTACCGCCAATTACAAGCAGTCCGTCAGGGCGGCTCATGTCGCTTATTATGCTGAAGGACGTATGAAGGTCGCCCAGCCCCGAAAGATAGTTATATGCCGCAATAAAGAAGGGAATTTCCAGCACCAGCGGCAGCATGCCTTTCAGTGAGTAATAGGGTTTGTAGTTGTTCTGCCGGTAATAGGTCTGGAGCATCATAAAGCGTTCGTTGCCGGAAAAATGCTTTTTGATGTGCTTTACCCAATGCTCCATCTGTTTTTCTTTTTTTCGTTCTTCCTCCTGGATGGCGTCCGCCCGACGGTACAGGGGCAGAAGCATGAGGTTTATCACAACACCAAGAAGAATGATCGCCATGCCTGTGCTTTTTGTCAGCAGGCAGGCGTAATAGTATACAAATTCATATATAAGCTGTAGAGGGGCTATCAGTAACTGATACAGCCCGTGGGAAAAGGACAAATATATCACCTGTTTCGTTACCTGTGGATCCTGAGGGGGGGAGCCGACACAGTAAATGATCCGAACCGGATAAAGCCGAAAATGCGGCAGTAAATAAGCGATCTCTTATGAATCAGAGTGCAAAGACGGTACCGGCGGACAAGAGTCATTATACATCAAGTCGCACAAAATTTCAAGGAAAAATGACAAAAATGCATACAATTGTAAAAAACTCACCCTTTTTCATCTCATCAGCCGGCCGTAATGAAACTGAACTTTTCACACAATACTTACAAAAATAAATTATTCATTATTCAATATTCGTTATTCATTGAGCGACTGCAGGGAGCACTTCTGCTTTTATTGAATTTTTTTAGGGTAATATCTATGAAATGTTTACAATACCATCACAAACAGAATAAAAAACATTGCTATTATATTAACAGGTCAATAAAGTCCGCGGTCATTTGTGCCGGCTTCGTTCCGGATCCGATGACTGCGGTTGTTTTGTGTCAGGTCTGCTGAGGGCTGTTTCAGCTCATGCGGACCGCATATCATACCGACATAGCGCAGGAGCGCACACAGACGAAAACCGGATTCGGGTCTGTGTGCGCAGCCTATGACAAAGAAGCGAGGTGACATACTTTTGGAGTTCAGACATGAGGTCAAGCACATCATAAACTACTCCGATCTGCTGATGATAAGACAAAGGCTGGGGGTTGTGGCATATCCCGACCCGCACACGGTTGACGGGAAGTACCATATACGAAGTCTGTACTTTGATGATCTTGCCGACACTGCCCTTATGGAAAAGATCAACGGCGTGAATTTCCGTGAAAAATACCGTATCCGCTTCTATAACGGCGACACATCCGTTATCCGTCTTGAAAAGAAAACAAGGGTCAGCCGCCTTGGAAACAAACAGAGCGCTCCGCTCACGGCTTCGCAGGCCCAGAGCATTGTGGACGGTGACACGGGATGGATGGCGGATTCGGAGCACGAGCTGATAAGGGAGCTTTACTCCCGGATGCAGACCCGGTGCATTATGCCGAAGACCATTGTGGAATACACAAGGGAGCCCTTCATCTATCCTCCGGGCAATGTGAGGGTGACCCTTGACTATGACGTCAGAAGCGGGATAAGATGCACAGACTTTCTCAACATGGACTGTGTAACGGTGCCGGTGTCAGATTCCATAATACTCGAGGTCAAGTGGGACGGCTTCCTGCCGGACATCATCAGAGACGCGGTTTCCCTCAGGGACAGGCGAGAGGGAGCCTTTTCAAAATACGCCGCCTGCCGCAAATACGGATAAAAGGAGAAATACCAATGAGCTTTAGTGATATCTTCAAATCAAATTTTCTTGAGAATGTAACAAGCGTCAGCGTTCTGGACATGGTCATAGCGCTGGTGCTTGCTTTCGGTTTAGGAATGTTTATCTTCCTTGTGTACAAAAAGACCTATAACGGTGTGATGTATTCCGCAGGCTTTGCAACCACACTGGTGGCTCTTACTATGATAACCACCGTGGTCATCCTTGCTGTTACCAGCAACGTGGTGCTTTCCCTTGGCATGGTGGGCGCACTTTCCATCGTGCGTTTCCGCTCGGCAATAAAGGAGCCCCTGGAGATCGCCTTCCTTTTCTGGTCTATCGCTGTGGGCATCGTGCTTGCAGCAGGTATGATACCTCTTGCGGTTATCGGCAGCGTTATCATCGGCGTTATCCTGCTCATCTTTGTCAACAGAAAGTCCCACACCAATCCCTATATCGTTGTACTGCGCTGTGACGGTCACGAGAGTGAAACAAAGGCCAAGGAGTTTCTTGACAAAAGGCTCTCAGATGTGTTGTAAAGAGCAAGACCGCCCAGAAGGGCGCCGTTGAACTCAACATAGAGATTCGCCTCAAGGACGATGATACCGATTTCGTAAACGAACTTGCCGACATGAAGGGCGTACAGAGCGCCGCTCTGGTCAGCTATAACGGCGACTATATGGGATAAGGATGTGATCAGATGTCGACTCACAGGAACATAGACAAAATATGTATCGTTATTGTGGCGTTTACACTTGTCATTGCTGTGGTGTTCTGCGGAATGTCCTTTCTCGGAGTGACAAAGGATGTTCACGCCATAGGATATGAAAACCGCATCTTTGACCGTTCAAAGGTCCACACCATAGATATTGTGATGAACGACTGGGACGGCTTTATCGAAAACTGTGAAAGCGAGCAGTATTCTCCCTGCAATCTTGTTATTGACGGCGAGGTCTACAAAAACGTGGGCATCAGGGTAAAGGGAAATACATCCTTAAGCTCCGTAAAGAACTCGGGAAGCAGCCGCTACAGCTTCAAGATAGAGTTTGACCAGTACGACAAGACAAAGAGCTATCACGGACTTGACAAGCTCTGTCTGAACAATATCATACAGGACAACACCTATATGAAGGATTACCTTGCATATACCCTTATGTATGATTTCGGGGTCGATTCTCCTCTCTGCAGCTATGCGTTTATTACCGTAAACGGTGAGGACTGGGGTCTTTACCTTGCGGTGGAGGCCGTTGAGCAGTCCTTCCTTGAAAGGAACTACGGCAGCAACTACGGCGATCTGTACAAGCCCGACAGCATGAGCTTCGGCGGAGGCCGGGGAAACGGCAGAGATTTCGATATGAATGATTTTATCAAAGAAAACATCTCCGATGATGAGACCTCCGGCAATGAAGAAACGGACAAAAGCGATCCCAATACCGGAAGCAGTGACGGTCAACAGTCTCAGAACAGCGGTGACATATCGGCTTCCGACGGCTCCGGAAGAGGCAATATGCCGTCAATGCCCGGTAATATGCCCGAAGGATTCTCCCCCGGTAATATGCCGGGAAATATGCCCGAAGGTTTCTCTCCGGATAATCTTTCCGAGGGTTTTGACCCCTCATCCATGCCCGGCGGAGGGAACCCCGGTGCAGCAGGTCCGGGCGGAGGTCCGGGAGGCATGGGCGGTATGGGAAGCGACGATGTAAAGCTGAAATACATTGACGACAGCCCGGAAAGCTATTCCAATATTTTCGGAAACGCCAAGACCACTGTAAACACCGCCGATGAACACAGACTGATAAAGTCTCTGAAAGCTCTTTCTGGACAGACCGATCTTGAAAACGTCCTTGATACCGATGAGGTCATAAGATACTTTGTGGTACACAACTTCCTCTGCAACGGTGACAGCTACACCGGTCAGATGATACACAATTACTATCTTTATGAAAAAGACGGTCAGCTTTCCATGATCCCCTGGGACTATAACCTTGCCTTCGGTTCATTCTCCGGCGGTGAAGCCACGTCGTCGGTAAACTCTCCCATAGACACCCCTGTTTCCGGAGGAATGAGCGACCGTCCCATGATCTCCTGGATATTTGACAGCGAGGAATATACTGAGCAGTATCACAAGCTTTTCAGCGAGTTCATCGGCTCCGTTGACCTCGAAAAGACTGTGACCGAAACGGCCGCAATGATCGACAGCTATGTCAAAAAAGACAAGACCGCCTTCTGCACCTATGAAGAATACAAGAAGGGTGTAGAGGCCATAAAGAGTTTCTGTACTCTCCGCACAGAAAGCGTAAAGGGTCAGCTTGACGGGACCATCCCCTCAACAACCGAGGGTCAGAATTCAGACAGCTCATCCCTTGTGGACGCCTCATCCCTGACAATCTCTGATATGGGAACTATGGGCAGCGGCGGAGGCGGCGGCTTCGGAGGCGGTGCTTTTGGCGGGAAAACCTTTGAACGCCCCGGCAGGAGCAGCACCGACAGCAAGAGTGAATCCTCTCCGAACAGCACTGATAACAAGAAAGAATCCTCTCAGAGCGTCGCTGACACCAAGAACGATTCCTCCCAGAGCGGTGGTTCCGACAGGAAGAACCCCTTCAGTCAGAACAGCGGAAACGGCAGCGGCACATTCGGAAGGAAAGGAAATGACGGTGGCTCCGACACTGTCATCAGTACTTCCGCAAAGGCTCCGGACGATAAGGTAAAGACCACCGCCAGCTCGGCTTCTGCCGCAGCTGCGGCAAAAGCAGCGGAATCTGTCACCACACCCGGAGTACAGCCGCCCCAGGGGTTTGATAGAAGTATGCCGGAGGGCTTTGATCCCGCGCAGATGCCGGGAGGACAGCAGCCGCCCCAGGGCTTTGACGGCAGTATGCCGGAGGGCTTTGATCCCACACAGATGCCCGGCGGACAGCAGCCGCCTCAGGGCTTTGACGGCAGTATGCCGGAGGGCTTCGATCCCACGCAAAATCCCGGCGGGTAGACCTCACAGAGTGCCGAAAGCAGCGTTCCGGAATCCACGGTTTCCGAAGGCGGCGAAACCGGCTCTCAGACGGACACAGACACCGGAACGTCCGGCTCTGAAAGCAAACCGGAAAACCCGGGGGAGACCTCAGCTCCTGACAATGTACCCGGAGGCTCCGACAGAACCGACAGCAGCAGGAGCAGCCGACCCTCCATGAACAATTTCCCGGGCGGAAGCTCCGCTCCCTCTGCCGGCGACAATACCACGGCATATATTCTTTTGGCTGTGTCTGCGGCGGTACTGCTCCTGGGACTCTTCATTGCGATCAAATTCAAGAGATAATAATTCTGATACTGTTTTACGATTAAAAGCTGACACTTTTAATCGTAAAAGGCGCCGCCAGAGGCTGCGCCCATCTGTGCATACGAACAGATGACGTCTCATGCAAACTACGATGCGCTGAGCATGAAACAGACTTGACGATATACTTTGGCGTCCTTTCTGTCCGATATCAAATAATATCAACACTAATGGCCGGAATACCTTTATGCAGGTTTTCCGGCCGTTTTTGTTCTTTTTTTTTGGAGGTGGTTGTTCAGCCCTGACTGTCCGGCGTTATTACGGCACGCCGAATCATGCTGTGTTTCTGGTCAGTCCTCCTGATCCTTTGCGGGGTTCTGCATTTTCAGTGGAGCCAGCTCAGGATAGAATTCATCCGCAAGAATACCGCATTCGGAGATAATGTCATACATCCTGTCAACGGTGTCTTCGCCTGCGGTCATAAACTGAGTTGTGCGGAGGGTGAGTATCCTTGTGTCAGGGTCAATGAACCACTGACCCAGCTTAAGCGCAAAATTCCGCTTCATCAGCGTCCATGCAAAGGCTTCGCACTCCTCCTCAGGAACGATGAGACCGATTATGATGTAGAACACGAAAAGGTCCTCATCCTCTATGATAAGGGCGTGTCCTTCATGCGATTCTTTTCATATTCGAGAAGGTATTTAATGGTACCCCACTTAAGAAGCTGGGTCTCGTACAGTTTATTGGCATAGAGCTTAAAGAATTTCTTTTCTTCTTCCTTGTTCAGGCCTCTTTCTTTATCCGCCTGGGATTTATGCTTCAGCTTTTTCTTGGCCTCGGCCTGCAGGTCATAGACATTGATGCGTTCTTTTTGATAGTTTTTGTACCTTTCTGTCAGGAAGGACGCAAAATCCACCCTGTCGCCGGCCATTTTTTTCAGACCAAGGTCGTATGAGAAGGCGGCAATATCCCATTCTCCGAATTTCTTTTCATAGAGGTCCTTGTTCCATGCGAAAATATCGGATTCAAAACCGGCAGTAAAGCTGAAGCTTCCCTTGACATCAAACCCTCCGTGGAGACGGGCTTTGATATCCTGTGTGGAAGACAGGCTGACGCTGTTGTCATCGTTCAGCTCCAGGGGGACATCAAGTCCGGCTTCAAGGACGGAGCTTTTCTGTTCGCCGTTTCCTTCAAGATTGGCTTCCGCTTTCAGTCCCTGGAATGCCTGCAGTATCAGCGGGATACCTTCCACCAGTCTCGCGTTGATCGCAAGTCCCAGATTAAGACGCAGTCCGGCGTTGAATTTCAGCGTAGAAGTGGGCTTTTCTTTTTGCTCGCCAGGATCCTTCTGTCCTTCGTTCCCTCCGGTCAGCGGGGGCGGCTGCAGCCGGGGAAGGCTTGCCGAGCGTTTAAGCTGTCTGCGGTTGGCTGTGGTTCCGGCGTCGGCTTCCTGTGTGCCGGACTCCTGCGAGGCGGTATCGGCAGACTGTGAGGGTATTTCCTTTTCGGTCCCTGAGGCCGGTACGGCAACAGGCTGACCGTCCTCTGAAGCGCTTGTCTGAACGGCATCAAAGTTTGCGCCGGTCCTGGATGCTTCTCTGTTTTTCTTGAATCCCAGCACCATGCTTTTCAGGTTTTCGGTTTTGACGTTAAAGAAGAAGGAATAATTCAGCTTGGGTTCAAGATCCACAGTGAACATGACCGCCGGACCTATCAGGGGTATACTGGCAAGGGGGGTAGTTGAGTTGAAGTCGAATTTCTTGTCTTCCGTGGCCGGTGCCAGATCGCCTCCCGAGCCGCCGCCCATGCTGAACTTTTCCTTGAACTTGTTTATTACCGTATCCACAAAGTTCTGGTCGTCATCGCCTTTGACCAGATTTTTTACAGCGGCTGCACCTTTCTTCAAGGTTTGTCCGGCAGCTTCTTTGGCCTTGCCTGCAGTATTGATAAGATTGGCTCCGGATTTATCGTTTTCCTTGTTAAGCGCATCGGAAAGAGTCTGGATATCTACGAACTTTGAAACTGCGCCGAGGATACTGTTTTCGTTGTTTTCATCGGTATCCTCTTTTGTTGTAACGTCGCAGAGAGTACCGCAAAGGGATTTCAGGTTATCCCATACATTTGTGCCTTTGTAAAGGCCCATGGTGTTTTTGCCCATATCATAAATGAACTTTCCTATATCGGAAAACTGTTTTCCCGCTTCGACAGGCTTGCCTGAGAGAAGATAAAACAACGCGCTGCTTGTGGCGGGCGGTCCCTCGCCTTTGAAAGGGACTCCTGCAGCAGGTTCTTTTCCTCTTCATCGTCGTCCGTTTCACCGAACTCTTTGCCTATTATGAAATCACCCTCAGGTGTTATTCCTATGGTCAGCCCCGAAGAAGAATCATCTCCGGCGCCGGATTCTCCGGTAAGACCCTTTTTCAGCGTACCAACAAGAGCATCAATAACGAACTGCTTTGCGGCCTCAGTAAGGACCTCTTTTAGTTCCGGACCTTCCGCGTTGAGATGGTCGAAGCCCTCGTCCTTGCCTTCGCCTATGCCTTTCTCAAAAAATGATTTGACCTTGTTTATGGCATAGTTTTTCATCTTGTCCATCAGGGTAGGACCGTCCGCCACATACCCCTGGTCGTTCCTGCCGCCGTTATCCGTGTCCTGGGTTTCGGTATCGGAAGAAGCGTTTGGTTTTGGCTTCTGGGGCTCGGTCTCGTTTGTCTGATCTGCTTTTTTCTGAGGCTTGGGATAGACTATGCCGGTTTGGGTAACGGTCGCTGCAGCGTTCACGACATTGTAATCGCCTTTTCCGTCACTCTCAAGCTCAACGGCGTCGGTAAGCTCGGCTCTGTCCTGATACAGGGACAGCTTTGTTGCGTAGATCCTGACGTCGTCGTTGTAGAACTCCATAGGACGGCTCAGCTTTTCCGCATGGCCGGTGACTCCCGCCGGTGTGACCTCGATGGAATCTATCTTAAGGGCATCTCTAAAAACCCCTGTACAAAAGAGTCGTGAAACGGTAAAATAGAGACATGAGAAATATGCAGTTAGGGTTCTTTGA
>JBGUWL010000252.1:0-11708 GCA_045221075.1 Acutalibacteraceae bacterium | reverse complement strand
GGCATTTACAAGGATGACGACTCGAAATACTCGCTGGAAAGCCTTCTCAAGCGCCAGGAAGAAGGTGATGTGCGGTGAGTAACAAGAGCGTTGACATCGCCACCATGCTGGATGATCTCAATCTCCCGGTGGCAGCCTTGCGCTGGAAAGAAATTGTGACCGCCCCGGAATTGGCCGATTTCACGCCGTACCAGCTTTTTCGCGAAGTACTGGAACCCCAATACATTGAGACGATGAATAACCGCTACAGGACAAACCTGCGGCTCAGCAAGCTCATTGACAAGAGTGCAATCACGGAGAACCTCGTCACCAGCAGCAAGCGGCGCTACAACGACGCTGTGGTTCAGCAGTTGCTTTCTTTCCGCTTTGCCGAGGAACGGTTGAATGTTGGCGTCTATGGCATTACCGAAGCAGGCAAGTCCTACTTCATGTCTGCGTTTTGCAACGAAGCCTGCCACCGCAACTACCGCTGTATGTTTGTGGATTACTGCGACCTGCTGGATGAACTGCTCGTCCTGAGCCGCCGCGACGATCTGGACAAGTACAGGAAGAAGCTGAAATACTATGCCAGGATTCAAATCCTCTTCATTGACGATTTCGCAATCAGCCGGTATTCGGAGGACGGGATCAAGATCCTCTACCACCTGATCAAAACCAGGACGGATTTGAAAACCTCGACTATGTTTACCAGCCAGTACGCGCCGTCTGA
Organism: Acutalibacteraceae bacterium; assembly: GCA_045221075.1. Taxonomy (GTDB): domain Bacteria; phylum Bacillota; class Clostridia; order Oscillospirales; family Acutalibacteraceae; genus UBA1213. The sequence goes on along the minus strand of JBGUWL010000252.1, from coordinate 10,999 downwards.
GTGGGGCAAGTACCTGAGCGACGAAGAAAACTGCTACGGCAAATTGGACGGAATCCGTCGGCGTTTGACGACCGGCTACACTGTCCATATTGAAAAACTGTAAGCTCCAAGCCGCCTGATCCGTTAACCTGAGCCGGGGCTCTGCCCCGGACCCCGAGGTTTAGCGCATTGGGTTTCCAGAAAGGGTGATGCTCTGGTGCGCCTGGGTGTTAATGCAAAAAAAGAGTGATGCGCTGGCATCACCCTTTTCGCTAACCCCCGTACCGGCGCTCAGGTCGCACCTCTGCGTCGCCTTATCCTCCGACACGGTCAAAAGCAAAATTATGATACCATTGCAGGTTGTTTTTTTCAAGCGGTCTACTGACCGCCTATTATGGCCCGGACTGACCGGGAATTATGACCCTGCTGGCCGGGGAAAACGGCTATATGCAATTATAACGAATTCATACATGCTTCAGAGGAAGAACGTCTGAACATTTACAATAATCATATTGTGCAGTCAATCAGAACACTTCAAAAGAAGCTGGGGCCGGATTTTGATTATTCAAAATTAGAAGAGGATGTAAAACAAGCTTTGTGTATGAGAGAAAACAACTGCGATCAGCGCAATTGGGAAGAAGAGGAGGGACAGCTGTGATGACTTTTTCATACAGCGACTACCATTTTCATTGTATGGTCATACCCCTTATCACACTTTTTTTGACAGGGGCCATTTTTGCGGGAGGGGCATATAAAGCAGTAAAGGATATTGCCCGAAAGGGAGCAACGGTCGAAAAGGTTCTGACACTATTGATGTGCTTGCTGATCGGAGGTTTTTTTATCAGGCTGGATGGAGGCCGTTTATTGAATGGCGGCTTATATATGCTCCAGGAAAAGCCCGCTGACGCGATTTCGCACAGAGGGGTGATAGAGAAAATTGTCCCCTGCGACCAATGCCATTTCCCCAATATCAGCAAATATCATAAAGAATATAGCAACGTGAACAATACAAGCATATATGGGTATGAAATCGCTGTGGACAATATGGATTTCAAAGCTCCTGAGATCGGGACACTGACACAAGGAGATCCCGTTGTTATTTCTTTCCTGCCCAAAAGCGGATATATTCTTTCTGTTGAAAAGGAAACACCGGAAAACTAAGGCAACACCGCACAGAAAATGAGTAGTGCGGAAGCGGCCTAAACATGGTAAAATAACAGTATGAATAAACAGATAACGCTGTCTGCGTTCAACGATGAGTTGGCACAGGTACGGACAAAGAAAAAAGAATTTCTGGAACAGATGGATCGCATCATCCCGTGGGGCGAGTGGAAAGCACTCATACAGCCGTACTACTATACGATTATTCTGTATTTTGGAATGCAGTTTGTATATGTTGTAAGACATGGCAAGCAGCATGATTTCCGTTGTGACCTTTTTATTTCCCCGGAGCAGAAACTGTCGAAAGCCATAATTCTGCTTGATGACTCCGAAAGCCCCTTCAGACTGGATCGAGCGGTTTTCCTTAGCTGAATGCCTTCCGGGCTGGTAATTCGTTCCAGTGATGCAGATCTCTGAGCAATGAATTTTTTGGAGACTTGCAGCTTGCGGTTTCCTTTGGCCCTTGTGCATCTCTTCTTGAATTGGCATTGGCTGCAGTCATCGCATTCGTAGTAGGTGACCTCGCGTTCATATCCACTTTTGGTTTTCTGTTTACCGACATACTTTGCCCGAATCTTTTTTCCTGCCTGGCAGGTGTATTCATCCGACTCCGGATCATATGCCATGTTCTCTCTGAGCGCCATATTACTTTTGAACTTCTTTGTTTTGCTGCGCTCATAATTCTGCGGCTTGATATAACACTCTGCAGGAATGCTCTCAAAATAGCTGTAGTTCTCTTCACTTTCATAGCCGGCATCCGCCGTAACATCCGTGTATTCAATCCCATGGCTGCGAAGATTTTCCATGAAGGGAATGAGCGTCAGCTGGTCGCTTCGCTCCGATGATACACTGACGCCAGTAAAATATTCGCCCTCTACGCCGAACTGAATGTTATACCCGGGTTTCAGCTGTGCATTCCGCATGTGGTCTTCTTTCATATGCATGAATGTTGCGTCCGGGTCTGTTTTGGAAAAGCTGTTTCGCCCTTTGAAAGTCTCCTGATATCCAGTATATTTCTTCCGTTTTTCCAGAAGTCCCTGCAGCAGTTCTATGTCTCTCTGAAGCTCGCTTTTTCGGTGCCCTCTACCGTGGACAAAAGGCTCCGTTACTTTCTCCCGAAGAACTTCCAGCAGTTTTTCGGCTTCTGTACAAAGTACACCATGTTTTGCCGACAGTGTTTCTATGGCGGCTTCGAGTTTCCCGTTGTTCCTGGCTTCGTATTTCGTCGTACTCTTCTTCCATACAAAGCTGTATTTGTTGGCATTCGCTTCTATTTTTGTCCCGTCTACAAACAGGTGCTCATACTTGATTTCCCCGTAATCCGACAGTTTCTCGACCAACTGGAATAACAGTTCTTCCGCACACTGTGTCATCCGCCGGCTCCTGAATCTTGCTATCTCATGGTAACTTGGGGCTGGTGCCCCATTCAGCAGCCAGATGTAATTGATGTCCCGCTGACATGATGCCTGTATCCTCCTGGAGCTGTAGATGTTCTCCATGTTTGCATACAATAGGATCTTCAGCATGATTGACGGTTCTGTTGCAGGCTTCCGACCCCGTACGTCATATGCTCTCTCCAGCTCGCTTAAATCCATCTCCTCTACTATCCGATCTAAGAGCCGTACGCTGTCATTTGCCGGTATTACCTTTTCTGCAAATCTTTCATCAATTAACAGTTGCACATTCCGCTCATATGTGCCATAATTCTTTTGCGATAATGTATTTTTCACAAACTAATTTTACCACAAACAAGAATCCGAGGCTACCCTTTTGGGTCCTCTCGGATTCTTGTTCTTTTGGGCTGTTTTTCTACAGCCCCTTACCTTATATTCCGAATTTCTCCAGAAAAGCGCTGAGCAGATTCAGACAGACTGTCCTGCGGTATTCCGCGCTCACTCTGCCCTCTGTCAGGTCCAAACGTTCGGCATACATGTTCAGGAACAGCGATTTTTGCATTTTTGCTTCCTCAGCTGTTTTCCCGATCAGCATCATTTCGAGATCTTTAAAGCGAAGAACAGTATCCGCAACCGCGCCGAAAGCGGCCGAGAGCTTTTTGATTCTGCCGTCCTCTTCAGCGAAGACCCCGGCAAACGATACTCTTGAAATTGCGAGGGCTTTTCTTCCTCCGACCTTTTCATAACAATAGCGTTCTGATCCGGTCTTCGGCAGCAGGATCTCCGCAATCAGCTCATCCTCCCTCAGATCCGTCCTTTTCTTTCCGAGGCAGAACCTGTCAACGTCCATCAGACGTTCTCCTCGCACGGAAAGTAGCCTCACCTTCGCGTCCAGCGCGTACTCCACGGTGACCGTGTCCGCCTTCGCGGAGCCGTTCCCCAGGTTGCCGCCGAAGGTCCCCGCATTGCGGATCGCAGGGGAAGCAATCTGTGAAAGCGCCTCTTTCACAATCGAAGGCATGAGTCTGTTTTCCAGAGCTTCGGTGAAGGTTACCGCAGCACCAATGCGGATCATGTCTTCATCTTCCCGGATCTCCTTAAGTTCCCGCAGTCTGTTCAGGAACAGATAATCCGCGGCATCCCGGTTCCCGACCATGAGGTCGGTTCCACCGGCATAGGGGATTACTTTTTTCGCCGCTCTCAGCTCCAGCGCTTCCTGCAGGTTTGTGGGGTTGTAGCTCACCATAATCCATTCCCTTCTTTCGCTGCTCTCTGAACCGCCCGCACAATGGCGTTATAGCCCGTACAGCGGCAAAGATTGCCGGACAGCGCTTCACGGATCTCGTCTTCCCCGGGATGCGCGTTTCTGGAAAGCAGCGCCTCCGCGGCCAAAGCCATCCCCGGCATGCAGAATCCGCACTGCACTGCGGATTCTGCGGAGAACGCGCTGCTCAACGCGGCAAAACGTGCGGTGTCGCGATACCCTTCCATGCTGAGAATCGCAGCTCCCTCGACCGAGCCCACCGCAACACAGCAGGAATTGCGCAGCTGACCGTTGATCAGGACCGCGCAGGCTCCGCACTCGCCCTCTTTGCAGCTGCACTTGACGCTTCTGCAGCCGAACTGATCTCGCAGCACATCCAGCAGACAGTCAGCCGCGCAGCCGTCATAGGAAACGCGGCTGCCGTTCAGTATGAATTGGATCATCTTATCTGTCCTCCCTGAGAAGTTCTTTCACAATATCCTCCGCGGTAAAGGGAATACGATAAAGCGGGTGCTTTTCGGCCCCCAGCGCCTGTTCCACAGCGGCAAGCCAGGCCGCGGCCGCACCGACAAGCGGCAGCTCGCCCGCTCCCTTTGCCCCGTAAGGGCCGCAGGGATACTTTTCAACGTGCAGCATGGCCTTCAGCTTCGGTATATCCATCGCGGTGGGAATCAGATAGTCGGAAAGCGTGATGTCGCGGATCCGGCCCCGGTCGTCATAGTTCATCTTCTCCATTGCGCCGTATCCGAGCCCCTGCAGGAATCCGCCCTCCATCTGCCCGAGGACAATGCGCCGGTCAATCGGCGTCCCGACGTCAAAGTTGCCAACGGCGTTCAGCACCACGGTTTTCCCCGTCAGCATATCTACCTCGACCTCAACCGCGCAGACTGCCCAGGAGTTGACCGGATAGGCATCCCCCGAGAAACTGCCGTAATCGAAAGGAATCACGAAGTCCGGTTCCTTATACTGTTCCTCAAGCTCCTGTTCTTCTCCCACGATCCAGCTGTCCCGCAGCCGAACCGCCGCGCGGCGCAGCATTTCCCCTACGACCATGATGGACCGGGAGGCCGAGGTAGGCCCGCTGTCCGGTACCCGTCCCGTATCGGGATGGTCAAAGAAGACCTTCTCGAGCGGCAGCCCCAGTTCCTGTGCCACGATCTTCGGAAATGTCGTACGAATGCCCTGCCCGATTTCTCCGTTGCCGACGAGAATTTCTACCCGGCCGTCGGCAAACTTATGCAGCTTCGCCACCGCGTGGATACTGTCGATTTCACTCGGTCCGGTGAGTCCGTCGCCGTGCAGTGCGAGCGACATCCCCATTCCCCTCCGAAAACGCCCGGTTTGCGGCTTCCTGTACTCCGCGTGTTTCCGCCTGAGATCGCACTCCCGATCCAGTTCGTCTATCATTTCCGGCAGCGGGACCGGGAAGTGATGCCTTCCCTGCGTAACGCTCATGTCCCCCTGCTTTGCCAAGTGCTTCATTTTAAAATCGATCTCATCCACGTCAAGATCCTGTGCGATGTGATCCATGATCCTCTCAACGGCAAAGATCATCTGCGGACAGCCGAAGCCGCGAAAAGCATCGTTCGGCACGGTATTTGTCCGAAGAGCACGTCCTCGCACGTGCACGTTCGGGAACGAATAAACTCCGCCGGCAGCGGAAAGCGCGCGCTCCAGCACCCACGTGGACAGCGTTTCGCGGGCTCCCGCATTTATAAGGAACTCACAGTCCACGGCGCTGACCCGTCCGTCCTTAACCGCCGTCCGATAACGGCACAGAGAAGGATGGCGTTTGGGGGTGTATTCCATATCCTCGCGCCGGTCAAAAACGCAGCGCACCGGTTTCTGTATCCGGTTCGCCGCAACCGCGACCTGAGCAGCGAGGATGGACGGGTATGACTCTTTGCCGCCAAAGCCACCTCCGGTCACGTCCTGCATGCCATGCACCTTCTCTTTCCCGCAGCCCAGCGCCCGCGCAACCGCATTATGGACGCTGTAGATGCACTGACAGGAGCCGTGGATATACATACTGCCGTCGGGTCCCGGTTCCGCCATCATCGCCTGGGGTTCCAGATAGGCCTGCTCCTGATAGCCGGTCTCGAATTCCTCTTCATAGACCTTGTCCGCCTCCGCGAACGCCTTTTTCACATCCCCATGGCCGAACTCATACTCGCTGAAGCACTCCGTCGCCCTGCGAAGGTCAAGCACCGGATCCAGTTCTTCATACTGCACCCTGATCTGCGAGAGAATCCGGTCAAGCTCTCTTTCATCCGGTCCGACAACCATACCGATGGCATCGCCGATGTACTCAACCGTCTTATCGCAGAATACCGGGCAGTCATCTTTTACGAGATTGACAACGTTTTCTCCCGGGACATCCTCGGCATCGACGTAGAAATATCCCTCCGGAAGCGGCGGGACGCTGACCGACAGCAGCCGGGCCCGCGCGGTTTTTGCGTGCAGGATTCTGCCTGTCAGAATGGGTCTGCCGTCACTGGCTTCCGTATAGTCGCCCACATATACGCTTCTGCCCTCAAGCTTCGGCATGTGGTCTTTTTTTGTTACAGACCGACTGATGACTTCCATTTTGCTGCTCATCCTCCGATTTTTTCCTGAAATGGCATTAAAAATGACAAGAACTCATAAAATCCATGTATATTCTATCATATATCAGCACCGTTGGCAAGTCGGGGTTACCCGGAGCTGGGATTGCCCGGAGCGAACTCCAGCCGCCGTGGTCTCCGATCAGGAGCGGGAAGAGAGCAGGGCAATGGGATCTGCTCGAGCAATGGGTACTGTACTTTTCAGACAGATATAATAAGATGCAGCCAGAGCATGAAGATGATCGAAAATGAATGTTTAAAGGATGTGAGCAACTTGTATCAATGCAGCGAAAAACGAATGGAAGACAAGATCAAAACCTTCAGCAAATTCGGAGACGCGGGTCACGGCGGCATCACAAGATATTCGCTGTCGGACGAAGCCGTTCTGGCGAGGGAAGAATTCCTGAAACGCATGCGTGCAATTGGTGCGATCATTGAGAACGACGATCTCGCAAACCTCTATGCGACTATTCCGGGCAGCGATCCAAACGTAAAGCGCATCGTCATGGGTTCGCACTGCGATTCTGTCAGAAACGGCGGGAACTACGACGGAATTCTCGGCGTCTTGAGCGCGATGGAGGTTCTTGAGACCGTGGTCGAACAGAAGATCCCCCACAGGCACCCGCTTACCGCGATGATCTGGACAAATGAGGAGGGTTCGCTGTACCCGCCGGCGATGATGTGCTCCGGCATCGTCTGCTACGATTACCTCCCGGAGGGAATCCGATGCAACTTCCGATATGAGGATATGATGCAGTCGAAGAGCGTTCTCGACCCATCCAAAACCTTCGGCGAAGCCCTTGAAAAATCGGGCTTCAAAGGCGACCGGAAGTACAGGCTCGACCCGGACAGATATCTGTATATGTTTGAGACGCATATCGAGCAGGGCCCGATCCTGGAAGACGCCGGAAAGGATATCGGCGTGGTGGATTGTGTCCTCGGCATGTTCAACTATCGTGTCAGATTCTATGGGCAGACCACTCATGCGGGGACCTTCCCGATGCCGAAGCGAAGGGACGCGCTCTACGCCGCGGCACAGGCGATCTGTTATCTGCATGAGAAAATCGACAAGCTGGGTTTCTCCGATCTCGTCTATACGACAGGCGAGATCGTATGCCATCCCTGTGTGCATACCTGTGTACCGGATTATGTTGATTTCTCCTTCGATGCCAGACACGAAGACCCTGAGGTTCTCAGGAAGGTTCTCGACATTGTCAGCAGCTGCGCGCTCAGAGAGTGGACCGGCTGTTCCTGCAGAGTGGAAAGAGCCTGGAACAGAGATACTGTCTATTGGGATAAAAAACTCGTGGGGTATGTGAAGGAAGCCGCGGAGGAATGCGGCGTGCCGCATCAGTACATCCACTCCGGCGCCGGGCATGACGCGCAGTTTGCGTCCTATATGCTCCCGACGACGATGATCTTTGTGCAGTCCAAAGACGGTCTGTCTCACTGCGAACCGGAGTTTTCGTCGGTCAAGCACTGCACGGAAGGCGCGACCGTGATGCTCAACGCTGTCCTGAAGGCAGACAGAGACTGAAGCTGGAAGCGGAAAACCCTGCGATGACAGAAAGGGAGGATCGTATGGATCTGATTATAAAAAATGGAACGGTTGTCAATGCAAGCGGAAGCTTCCGGGCGGATGTCGGCGTCTCTGACGGAAAGATTGTCTGTCTTGCCGACCGTATCGATGTCTCCGGCGGCGATCAGGTCGTGGACGCGTATGTGGTCTCCCCTGCCTGACAATCCCATGCCAATGGTATTCCCGATCCTGCCAGCATAGTTCTTTCATATTGCCGGAAGTTGAAAACGGAGATCTACCCGCAGTACAGACAAATTACCACTGCGAAACAGGAGACGGTAAATCAGCCTCAAAAGGGCGGCGCTTATGAAGAACTCATGACTCAGTCCAGAGAAAAGACATTGAAACCATCTGCGGAGAAGATATAGTAACGCCGGTGAACAGAAAAACAGAAGTACGGCGAATTGGTTTTTGAGGTGAAAGACATGCTTGAAATTGAGAAACATCCCCATATTTTCCCCGTCTGTGGGAAATACGAATTTCAAACCTACGATTGGTATGAAATCTGCCAGGAATGCGGCTGGGAAGATAACGCCGCGCAGGACAAAGACCCTGATAACCCCTACGGGCCGAACAAGATGAGCTTGAATGAGTACAGGCGGGCTTATCTCGCGGGTGAGCTGGACGATTGGGTGGACGAGCTGGCGGGAGAATGATTTATCATCTTGGGTGTTGTAATCGCTTAACCAAAATGTTATGATGGTCCCAGAATAACGACAATTTCGTTGTAGGCCTGAACAAGGACAGGAGATGTGCGATATGACATTTTATACCTACACAATGACGCATGACACTGGCTTTGCTCCGGCAGTCAGCAACGGGCTCCTCTCGTTAGCCTGCTGTAAAACACCGCTGCGGCATACTATATTCTTAATGCCTCTCCGGATGGACTTATGCTTCCGCGAAACGGTAAGTATCGCGTTAAGGCAAGCCAAATCAGGATTCGTCACTCACGTCCGATGTATATTTGCAGGAAATGCAGGCGTGTTACGCAGCACAATATTGAAAACGTATGTCCAGGCTATAAATGCGACGGCACTCTGGAACTGTCGGACGTTGAAACTGCCTTTTCGAACAACCACTATTACAATCTATATCAACAATTAGAGATTCACCCCCTCCGGGTTGTTGAGCATACCGCGCAGCTTTCAAAAGAAACCGCTTATGAATATTCTATTTATTCCCTTCGGGGGAGACGGCACACCGGGAATTATGAACCGCTTCATGGACTTAGCCCAAGCAAATGATGAACATGTGCAAGGCGTCAAATACGGCTCCCTTAATTCCTATCCAGACATTACATACGCAGAGGCTTTTGACTACTTCTTTGGATCACCAACGTGGAAATATTTCCGTGGGGCCCAAGAAGGCTCGAACATCGAACATGATGTTGTCGAGTTTACAGGCACTTGCTTTTATCGCGACTCCGAGGTAAAAGCACGCATACAGTTTACTATTAGCGAAGATAGAAAGACATTTGAAGCGACATATCTCTCATTTAATGACGTTCCGTAGGTGAACCTGATAATGTACACTCTGATAGACAAAGCCTTTAGCGAGTATCAGGAGGCGAGGAAATAGAACGGGAAAAGTCAAAAATGGTCCCTGCACGAGCCATAAAGAAAATATATAAACTTTCTAATAATTATTATACGAGGAGTGATCCACTCGTGAAATACACCGGTAAATACAAAACACTCGCCGACCAGTTCCGAGCGGATGGATGTGATGAAGCAATGGTCGAACGTTTCATTCGCGAGGAGATGGAGCGGGACGGGTACATGAAAAACAAAGGCATAACGGATTTTGCTGCTTACCAGGAATGGCAGTCGTGGCCAGAGAGACGTCGGCAACTGTATCTCTGCAATGCATTCTGCTCAAAATGCGGAGTAACTTCATTCGCGCCTGGATATACGATTCGAAAGGATCGATTCGGTCTGATTATTGAAGGTAAGTGCTCGATATGCGGATCCTGGGTAACGAGATGCTGTGATTGAGAAACTTCTGCCCCTAATCAGCACCAGATATGAAAGGACGCGATTGATCATGCAGATTCCCTTAGCACTGCTTGCAATTCCCTGGAGAAGGGTAGAGAAAACAGTTGGCTTGACAATCCTTGTCGGCGCGGCGCTTGCTTTGGCGCTGAGCCGAAAGGGCTTTGCTGCGGAGGCCGATTCTGGCGCCGCAGACTCCGTTGCCGCTACCGCAGGTTCGCCGGCTCACGCGTATTCGCTTTCTGCTGTCCATCGGGTAAACGGCAGGCAGGGCGTCTGTGTCGAGGGCGGCTTCTATTGGGTGAGCGGTTCGACGACACTGACGAAATACGACGAAAGCTGGGATGTTGTTGCAGAAAACACAGATCCCTTCAAAGGCTATGAGCTTGAGGTGAATCACATCGGCGATATCGACGTGTATCAGAACGAGTTGTACCTTGGCGTTGAGCATTTTATGGACGGCGTCGGCAAGAATATCCAGGTTGCGGTCTATGACGGCAACACGCTCGAACTCAAACGGGTGTTCCCGTTTCGCGGAGACACCGGTCAGATGGAGTGTGCGGGGATCGCGGTGGACCCCGACTCGCGCACGGTATATATGGTATCCTGGCTCGATGAAGAGTCGAGCTGGTATCTCTACATGTATGATTTAGATACCGGCGACTACAAAGGCAGACTCCTGATGGATCATCCACCGAAATGGCTTCAGGGCGTCGCTTATTATAACGGTTGCCTGTATGTAACAAGCGATGATGGCGACGCAGATCAGAATAAACCGGATCACATGTACCGGATCGACATGAGCGCCGACCGCAGTTCCGGGACGGTCACTCTCGAGCGTACTTTTGACGATGTCATCAGGCAGGGCGAGATTGAAGGTCTGAGCTTTGATCGGGAACGTGACCAGTTCCTGTTGCTGTATAATCGCGGGGCACGGATTGTGCTCGGCATGCCGAAAGGCTTTTATGACGGGTATACGGAAGAGATCCACGAAGTATACGTGTACGATATCAAAAAGCACCCAT
>JBGUWL010000251.1:0-2022 GCA_045221075.1 Acutalibacteraceae bacterium | reverse complement strand
TTGGCATTCTGTCCGCTCAGAGGATCGCTGTTGGTCACGTCAAAGTTCTTGAGCTTGCCGGCTTCTGAGCCTTGCTGGACTATATTCTTATCGGCGTCAAGATCCACTTCCTCCACGTAGTATCTCACTCCGCCGTCAAATACAGGGAAAATAGCGGTCTGTCCCGGCTTCATTTCGAAAATCGTGTCTGTCGTCCAGATCACATGGCCGCCGTCGCTGTATCTTGCGCTCTGTTCGTATTCAGTCTTGGTGCAAAGTGTTTCTTCATTATTGACGATTTTATGTGCCTGATAATAGAACACTTCGTGCCCATAGTTCTTCTGGACAAGCTGTTCGGTCCTTGTATCAGGCATGTCTTTGGTAACACGGAAAGCGTCCTCTGTCAGGGTCTTGAGGTTGAACTGCATCTCAAGGCTGGATGCGCCTGCGCCTCGCTCCATGTAGAACATTTTGAAATCGTGGACAGAGAAATCCTTATAGGTATCTTTATTAAAATATTTATCAATTGTCGACTGGGGTGTGCTGTCGGTCCAATTTGTTCCGTCGGGGAATTTGCCTGCCAGGCGGTACTGCTCTTTGATCGTGGTCCTCTGACCTTTAAACATATTGTCGGATTGATATGTCGCCGGATAAATCTCGATAACACCGGTTTTGAAATCAATATATCCCTGGAAAGCATCATGAACACCGCCAATGTCCAGGAGAAGGACATTGTCAACGAAGACCCACATATCATCGTCACCGTTGAATTCGAAACGCATCGGATCATTGCGGTCATTGAGGCCGTCCGCCCCCTGCATGAACGTTGTTTCCATGGTCATACCAAAGAAATAATCTCTTGTACCCGGTCTGCCTTTAATCAGATACAGATCTTCTCCCTTTCTGGGGTCGTCCGCAGGCAGCTGATCGGAGTTCTGTGACTGATACAGGTTCGTTTTGGGCGAACTCATATCCAGTTCATTGAAAGGCATGAAATTGCCGCGGTTCATATATGCCGAGTTCCAGTCATTCTCACCGGATGATGCAGGGCTGCCGATCTGTTCATATACTGTAAAGTCATTGCTGCCCTCCGGCAGTCTGGCAAAGTTTTCAAAAGCGCTGTAATGATAATACCCTGTCGCATCATATACGCTCTGAATGAACAGATGGTTGGCGTCCACCGGTCCTCTGTTGACATGCCCGCTGGCTTCAAAAATCTGTGCCAGCGACTTGCCGCCGGTTTGTCCACTGCTGGTGGTGGTGGTGACCGGATATCCGTCAGATCCGAGTACACGCGAAACAAGCCCCTGAGGAAGTACTCCCTGGCCCCATGCATCATATAGGACGTCACTCATAAACTGCAGTCGTTGGTTGTTGCTGTACGGTTTATAAGATCCGCTGAAGTCATACATTTTAATCGTAATACCGTCGGCCTTACTATCGACCGTATCGACTTCTGTGAGCTCTCCCTGTACGATCGGATCACGGACGGCAAAACAGAACTCGTCAGAGCCTAGGAAGTCCACGACTTCGAGATTAGCGGTGATCTGGGTACCATAATTAAGCGTAGCACCAAGTCCGGAGGTGACGCTGCGCTGATAGTCCCAGTTCGCGATCTGGGATGAATAATTCCCCGCTTTCTTACCGGGCAAACTGACATCCATATTGTCTGTCGGATCTTCCGGAGTACCGCTTGTGTAGGAAGCCAGATCCTGAAGGATGGTATCGTTCCCCTTGGGTGCCAGATATTTGCCGGTTGCTTTGTTTCTCAGATTATAATAACCGGTGCCATCGTCCACCAGTTCCCATTCGATCGTGGGATCACCCTTCCAGTAAATCGAGTCGCTGCTGTTCCAGACCTTGACCATCTGGCTGTCCCGGTTGCTTCCGACTTCCCCGCCGTCGATTGCATAATACACATACGTGTCATTCAAGGGATCCTTCGTATTATTCGGGTTGTTGTAAAGCAAACGCCGATAGATGACGATCGACTGGCCCGGTTGAAGGTCTGCCGCGCTGATCAGCGTCGCTTTGTGGGAATAG
>JBGUWL010000250.1:0-3683 GCA_045221075.1 Acutalibacteraceae bacterium | reverse complement strand
CACAAACCTGCCAAGCTCGGTCATGTCCTGACCTTCCCGTTCGCCGTGCTCCGAGACCTCGAAAGCGTAATCGCGGAAGTCCGGCATACGCAGATCGCGCAGCAGCAGACCGCCGTTGCCATGGGGATTGGCGCCGATGCGGGCATTCCCAAGCGGCGCGAGGGAGGCAATCTCCGGCAGGAGGCGTCCGTCCTCGTCAAAGAGTTCTTCCGGGTGATAGCTGCGCAGCCACTGCTCCAGCAGGGCCAGATGCTCCTCGCCTTTTGCCATGGAGATCGGCACCTGGTGGGCCAGGAAGTTGTTCTCGATCCGATTGCCGTCTACCATTTTTGGCCCGGTCCAGCCCTTCGGAGTACGCAGCACGATCATCGGCCAGCGAGGGCGGCTGCTGTCACCGGTCTCACGGGCGTGCTTTTGGATGTCCTGGATGCTCTCAATGACCTTGTCCATTGTTTCCGCCATTCGCCGGTGCATGGGCATGGGATCGTCCCCCTCCACAAAATAGGGCTCCCAACCGCAGCCGTGGAAGAAATCCGTGATCTCTTCCCGGGACATGCGCGCAAAGAGGGTGGGGTTCGCAATCTTGTAGCCGTTCAGGTGCAGGATGGGCAGAACCGCGCCATCCGTGATGGGGTTGAGGAACTTGTTGCACTGCCAGGAGGTGGCCAGCGGCCCGGTTTCAGCCTCGCCGTCGCCGACGGTGACCGCCGCGATCAGACCGGGATTGTCAAACACGGCGCCGAAAGCATGGGCAATGCCGTAACCCAGCTCACCGCCTTCATTGATCGAGCCCGGCGTTTCAGGCGCGCAATGGCTGGGTACGCCGCCAGGGAAGGAGAACTGCTTGAACAGCTTCTGCATACCCGCTTCATCCTGTGAAATGTTGGGATAGACCTCGCTGTAGGTGCCGTCCAGATAATCGTTGGCAATATAGAAGTTGCCGCCGTGGCCGGGGCCGGAGAGAAGGATCAGATCCAGATCGTAGCGCTTGATGACGCGGTTGAGATGGACAAAAACGAAGTTTTGTCCGGGAACCGTGCCCCAGTGACCGACGATCTTTTTCTTGATCATGTCCAAAGTCAGAGGCTTTTTGAGCAGTGGGTTTTCCAGCAGGTAGAGCTGTCCGGCCGAGAGATAGTTTGCTGCGCGAAACCAGGCGTCCATCCTTCCGAGCAGTTCATCGGTGATGGGTCCCTTTTCCGCATACATGGACATCGTTTGTTGTTTCATAGACTGCACTCCTTTTGTCCGTGTTATTATTGGGCTTTCAATATTATACGGGTACCGCTTCGACTCGTCAAGGCACGAATGCGGGGTGATGCCATCTTTCAGTCTGCTTTCTGCTGAGGTGAGCATCTTCTGGAAAGAGAAGGGGCAGGTCAGTCCGGAATCCCTGTTCATATCGCCCTCGTCCAAAACAGAGGGAAGCGTCAGGGCGCTTCATGGTGATCACCCTCTCCGATCCTGCACAGTATCTTTACAGCCTCCGATACAGATCGGAAGACTGAAGCCCATTCGCTTTCGCCGTCCGATTCCAGCTTGCGTTTGCTATCGCAATATAGAGTGCCCGGGGAAAGGCGTACGGCTCGGCAAAAATATCAGAAATCGCGCATTCTGTGTTGATTGCTTCTGCCAGCTTGTCCACACCCGCAGCCGCCTTCTTTGTGGCACCGAAACGGAAGGGGAGATGTACCATCAGTTCCCCGAGCAGCTCACCGGCGCTGATCCCCAATCCGCCGCGGTAGTCAAAACCCATCCCTGCGCACCACTGCCTGACGGCGCTGAACAGGCTTTGCAGCTGGCAGCTCTCATACAGCCCCATATTGGGAAGGTAGATCTTCTTGGCACCGCCTTGATATCCGCGTCCAAAGCGCTCCATCAAGCGGATCATCTGAGACGGAACCCCGTCAACGTACAGGGGCATACAGAGAACCAGCGTTTCCGCATCCTCCAATGTGTTCACAAGGCTGTCAAGATCATGGATATAGCGTTGTATCGTGATGATTTCGGAATCATTCATGAGAGATTCGGCCAGCCTCCGGGCCAGCTTTCCGGAATTGCCGTTCAAACCACGCATACTTCCGATCAACAGAACCGTGCGGCCGGACGGGCATACCGGCCTCCTGTCCGGCGGATGATGACCCTGTCCGTCCTCACGGAAGATCACAGCCTTCACGTACCCACGGAAGTTTGAGCACAAGGCCCGAACATAGCGCTTTGCGCTGTCCTGCTCTTCCTTCGTCAGAGCGTGACAGTAGAAAATGAAGGTAAACGCTTTGGTTTCATCGTAGCGTTTCTTATGATGTGTTTCACAGCCGATGATCTCAAATTGCGGGAGTACATAGCCAAGACAGCGGTCGATGACGTTTTTGACAAAGCCCGAGAAGCCGCCGTAGGTATAGCGGCTGATGACGACAACCTCACCGGCCCGATGAATCAGCTGGCCCATATTCTCAAAACCGTCTAGATGCCGGGAGTCTTATTCCAGCACTGAAAGCAGCCAACGCAGGGCCGGATCTGTCCATTGTCCGAGATGACTGTCCATTCCGCGTAGTCGTTTTCAATGAGCTTCCATTCTTCCTGACTTATATCGTGAATGACAAGATTCATAAAACCTCCATCTTCATTTATGGTGCCTCTTTTCAGCGTTCCCGTGATATGCGGTAATCACACATAAGTGATGCCGTTTTCTTCACACCACTCGATAGCCTTCTTCTTGTACGCCTCATCGCGCCATTGGTACCAGCGCTGATCCAATCCCAGCCGTATAACGCTGTCTTTGAAGCGGCGAAAGGCGCCCTTGCCATAAATCGCTATGCTTAGGCGGTCGCGGGCGGCACCGGCGGGCAGGGAAGAAATGAAGTCTTCCATTATGCGGTATTCATGGATATCGCGCTGCTCAGGCAATCGATAGAATCCGTGCTCGTCAAGAGTATCATATGTATCTTCCTGCTCTTTCATGGTCATGCCCATATCGCTGACCCAGACGATTTCGCCGGTGGTCTTGTCGAGAAAGTGGTGAGTGTATTCGTCTGTGAAATTCAGGGCGTCTATGATCTCGGAAAGGTTTACGGTCATGGCGGTCAGTCCTTTTCGTTTTGGCTACTCCGACTTTACCAGAAATCCTGGGAAATATCAATCCTCATAGTTCGGTATGCTGATCTTGCCGCAAAATATTATAGCTCTGTTTTCTTAAACCAAGAATGACATTCTGGAGCAGGCAGAAAACTTCAAAAAGTACAGCGATTAACTGGATAGCTTGAGTCATGAAAAGGGATAGGAGTACAGCTATGAGTAGATGCAGTCAAAACGCTGGTCGGCGATGTCGATAAGGTCTACGTTCGTATCGATCAGAACAAGCTTTACTGGGTCAAAGGTAAAGAAACCGGCGATAAGGATATCTGGTAAAAGCAGCCTGTAGCAAAGAATGATCGAGCAACACGTCCTAAGATTAAAACCAGTCTATCACTGAGCAAGATAGGCTGGTTTATTAAAAGAATGACGGTTTACATAAAATCTGAATTTTATGTTTATGTGAATTTCATATTTGGAAACTTATCCCCATCTCACTTTTCGGGGTGACGGTGCGCAGGGCATTTTTCTATTTTACAAACAAAAACCGCTGGAGTATAATGAACTCCAGCGACTACATACCTCTTATACAATCCCGGCATACTCGCTTA
>JBGUWL010000249.1:0-8897 GCA_045221075.1 Acutalibacteraceae bacterium | reverse complement strand
ATCATTTTCTTGTTATTATCCTGCTGTATATTTTTCCCTATACCGAGTGATATTCAATTTCGCAAATATTATTAATTTTTAAGTCTTAAGTCTTCAGTTTTAAGTTAGCGAGCGCAGCGAGCGCCATTTACTCCTGCGATCCCGCCAAGCGCGCCGGCTGTTATCAGCAGCACCAGTCTCAGAAGGGTGGCGGTCCCAACTGCGCCTCCCGATGCCGCTCCCACGGACACAAGCACCAGAAACATCAAAAGACCGCACAGGGCTCCGAGAGCCATTCCCATGCGCTTCCCTATCCTGCCGCAGAGATATCCGCCCAGAAGCGCTCCCACGCCGGCCGCTGCCGCCGTTACGGGAGCAATGGCGCCGTACGGAACGCTGCCCGTCCTGACTACTATTCCGGCAAACGCCATCACAAACAGTACGGTCGCACCGGTCCCGGCTGTCATCCCAAAGACAAGTCCCCTGACATAACGCATTATCATTCTTTTTTTGCCGCTGCTGCTTTTCATTCAACACGCCCCGTTCCGTTTTCTCTTTATGAATGATATGAAAAAGGAAAGGGAAATAGAACAGGACCGCACCATCAAAAGAGGGTACGGTCCAGGGTTCATTCGTCATATTTGTTCTTCTTGCTGCGCTTTTCGTCCTCGTCATCCTTGCGGTTTCTACGGCTCTTCTTTTCTTTCTTGTCTTCTTTTTCGTCAGCGCCCTTGGCATCCTTTTTCTGAGGCTGCTTATCGGGGGTATCAACTGAAGCGATAGCCCATTTCTTAAAGCGCATTCTGGTCTTGTCGCTGCCGGTCTCAACGATGAAGGTCTCGTCGTCATCCCTTACGGCGATAACTCTGCCGACAATGCCGCCGATGGTGGTAACGTCGTCGCCTATCTCAATGCTGCTGCGCAGCTCCTCCTCCTGCTTCTGTCTCTTCTTCTGGGGACGGATAAACAGGAAATATGCCGCTGCGATAACAACGACCCAGATACCGATGGTAAACACCCACTGCCAGGGATTTGAATTTCCCGACTGTTCGGCTGCACTGCTTGCTGCCTGTGAAACGGCTGCTCCTGACGATGCGTCAAGTAAGCTGAAAGTCATAAACACTTCTTCCTTTCCAAAATAATGTTAATATTATATCAGCTTTTTTTGTTTGTTTCAAGAGCAAAACTCCCTATAATCTTTTTGCACTGCCCTGCATATTTATTTGATTTGATACCTTTTTCCCCAAAAAAACAATTATCCCCGCCAAAAGGCAGGGATATTACCGGTATTATCTCATACTGTTTTCCGATTAAAGGCTGACACTTTTAATCGGAAAAGGCGCAGCCTCATGCAAACTCCGACGTGCTGACACGCAATCAAAAGCAGAATTTGTCAGCTTTTAAAGGGAGTTTAGTATCATATTCTCTTATCAAGAACATCCTTATGCTGCATATAGAACAGCTCAAACGTACCCTCATCGAGAGAACGTCTGATCTCCTCCATAAGGGTATTGAAAAACCAGACATTGTGCATCACGCAAAGCCTCATGGCAAGCATCTCTCCGCTCTTGAAAAGATGTCTGATATACGCCCTTGTAAAATCCCGGCACACAGGACAGCCGCATCTCGGGTCTATAGGCTCCTGGTCCAGGGAGTATTTTTCGTTCATCATGTTTCGCCGTCCGCTCCATGTAAAGACGTTTGCGTGGCGGGCGTTGCGGGTAGGCATAACACAGTCGAACATATCCACGCCGCGATGGACCGCTTCAAGGATATTCACCGGCGTACCCACACCCATAAGGTAGCGTGGCTTGTCCTTTGGCATATACTCCTGTACGACATCAATGATGTGGTACATTTCTTCCGCGGATTCGCCCACGGCAAGACCGCCGATGGCATATCCGTCCAGAGCAAGCTCACGGATGCGCTCCATGTGTTCGATACGCAGGTCATCGTATGTTGAGCCCTGGTTTATTCCGAAAAGCATCTGTTCCCTGTTTATGGTGTCTTCCCTGCCGTTTAGTTCGTTTATCTTGTCACGGCAACGGCAAAGCCAGCGGAATGTCCTGTCGCAGGAGCGCTTTGTATATTCATACTCGGCGGGATTTTCGATACATTCGTCAAAGGCCATGGCAATGGTGGAACCAAGGTTTGACTGGATGGTCATGCTTTCCTCCGGCCCCATGAATATCCGGTGGCCGTCTATGTGAGAAGCAAAGGTAACGCCCTCTTCTTTTATATTTCTGAGCTTTGCCAGAGAGAACACCTGAAACCCGCCGCTGTCGGTCAGAATGGGACCGTCCCAGCGGGTAAACCTGTGAAGTCCCCCCAGTTTTTTTACATTCTCGTCACCGGGTCTGAGGTGAAGATGGTAAGTGTTGCAAAGCTGCACCTGACACCGCAGTTCCTTAAGGTCAAGGGCAGACACTGCGCCCTTTATGGCGCCGCAGGTGGCAACATTCATAAACGCCGGAGTCTGCACCGTGCCATGAGGGGTGTGCAGCTCTCCCCGTCGGGCTCTGCCCTCTTGTTTTAACAGTTTATACATCCCATCCATACCACCCGGGCTCAGTTCTTTTTGTCTGATGCGTCAGTCTTGCCGGCAGCTTCAGCTTCGGCCTTTGCTCTCTCCTGAGCCTCTTTTACCTGAGCTTCAAATTCTGCTCTCTGCTTTTCGCCGAGACGTCTTCTTTCTTCCTCAGTAGTAAATCTGAGGGGACGGTCATCAGCGTCAACAAGAGCGGTTATCTCGTTCTGATGGTACACCGCAACGGTACCCACAGGCATCTGGAGCACTCTGAGCGCGCCGGGACGGAAGCCCATAAGCTTGTATGTGGGCATTCTTTCAAAGTCCTCAGAGGGACGTGACTCTTCATCGGGATCGTCCAGAAGACCAAAGTACCAGCCGGAATCTCCGTCCTTTGCGGCTTCCTTGCGGTGCATATATATGTCCTCAGCATTCATTGCTTCCTTGAGCACCAGAATGGTATCGTTCATCTTGCAGGCCTCAGGCTTTGTCTTTGATACCTGAACAGCCTCCTTCTGCATATTGGTGACGATCAGCGATGTGGTAACGTTATCGGAATGATCTGTCATCGGATTTCCGTTGTAGTCGGAAGTCTCCAGGAGCCAGAACTTCTCGCCCTTTTCGTCTGTTTTTTCTGTAAGGAAAAAGAATGCCCAGCCAAAGCACAGCACAAACTTATTGTTGAAGATATTTGCCTTCTGACTGATCTGACCAAGTACTTCCATTATGGAACCGGCAGCATTCTTAAGAGGAAGGTCGGAATACATTCTTACTGTCTGTTCCCTGATTTTTGCTTCAAAAGTTATCATTTTTATTTTTCCTTTCCGAATCGGCTCAACGCTCTCTTACCGGATATATCCCTCTGTTCAGAAAACGCACATCAGCCTTTTTATTACATAAAACAATTGTATACCAAATCTCCCCTCTTGTCAACCGCAGAGCCGCCGGTCATTGAGCGACCGCAGGGAGCGTTTCCGCCTGTTATTACTGACATTATATCAACCCGGGTAAATCCGCAGCCACGGCACAATGTCCTTCAGTATCTGATAAAAAATTAAACCGGCCGCTGCAGTTCAAAAACTGTACGGTCGGTTTTATGTTTATGTCATAAACATTATCATCTGTAAAAGATGAAATACAATGCTGCAACAGCTGCACATCCCGGAAGAAAAAATATCAGAAACCACTTCATTTTTTTGAGCTTCTTTTCCTTTGGATAATTTTCTCTTCCCATGCGCATACCCTTTGTTACTCCAGCGATCCAATCAGGTACGATAAATGCGCCTATAACGCCGATCGCTCCCAGAGCACCCAGGATAACTTTCAGTATTTCCATTTCATTCACTCCTCTCATCCGGCGCTGATACCAGGCTCATGGCTTTATACTTAGCGGGTCGGAGATTGCATGAGACGTCATCTGTGCGTATGCACAGATGGGCGCAGCCTCGGGCGGCGCCCTTTCCGATTAAAAATGTCAGCTATCAATCGGAAAACAGTATTACAGGTTTTTATTTACCATAACACCTGAGTTGCCTCCCGTCTCCTGTCAACAAATATACTCCTCGCCCTCATAGGGTCGATCCCCCGGCAGACCTGATCCACGGAACACTATTCCGGTCACGATCATTCTATGATCTCGACAACGACCCGGGCGGGCATACAGATTATGGTATCCCCCACACCGGTTATCCTGCCCTTGTTTACACAGATCTTGTCGGGACATTCGGAGTGTTCAACATACACTCCACCGCCGCCGGTCACGATCTTCAGTCTTATCCCGTTTGCGCCCTCAAGCTCAGCGTTCCTGTCCTCATTCAGCGGCAGGGTCATGACTGCGGTGCCGTTTACTCTGATCTCCGCAGTCCTGCCCGATTCACGGCAGCTGTTCTGTATCACTATCCAGAGAACGCACACAAGCACCGTCAGCGTAATTACCGCAATCGGAAGCAGCTTTTTTGCCTTGACGTTCATTGGCCGCCCTCCCTCCGGATAACCGTATAATTATATCTGTCTGAGGGTTCGGCGGAATCTGCGATGCCCGGGGTAATATATATGTTAGCTTTGTCGATCAGGACAGCCTCAGTGTCGGGGTGTTCCCGACAAAAATCGATCGCCTTCTCTGTACCCATCACGAACAGGGCGGTGGAAAGAGCGTCGCAGTATACTCCCTGTTCTCCGATGACGGTGACCGAAAGCAGTCCCTTATCCGCAGGATAGCCTGTCTTCGGGTCGATAATGTGCCAGTATTTTTTCCCGTCCTCTTCAAAAAAACGCTCATAGCTGCCGGAGGTTATAACTGCGCGGTCGGACACCCTGACAGTACAGGCAAGCCTGCTCTGATCTTCCGGGTCCTCTATACCCACGCTCCACAGGCTTCCGTCAGGCTTTGTACCCAGTGCCTGAACATTGCCCCCCAGGTTTATCAGTGCGGAGGTTATTCCCCTTTTTTTCAGCAGCCCGCAGATACGGTCACCCGTGTATCCCTTTGCCGCAGCGCCGAAATCTATTTCAGTACCCGGACTGAGAGTGACCTGACTGCCGTTCAGTGTTATTTTATCAAGAC
Organism: Acutalibacteraceae bacterium; assembly: GCA_045221075.1. Lineage (GTDB taxonomy): Bacteria > Bacillota > Clostridia > Oscillospirales > Acutalibacteraceae > UBA1213. The sequence continues at coordinate 3,828 of JBGUWL010000249.1, read as the reverse complement.
CCACATTTTTGAGCAGATCATCCAGGGTATTTTTCTCAGGCACATGATATTTTCCTGTGGTGAATCCCCATTCCCTGACTATGGGAAAGACGGTGGGATCAAGTGCGCCGCCGGTTTTTTCTCCCACTTCAAGCACCAGCCGGAGCAGCTCTGCGGTCTCCTCTGACACCTCTTCCGGACTGCCGTCTGAGCTGTTGAGCTTTGAAATATCGCTGTTTTCTTTTGTTGCGCTGAAAAGGTCTTCAAGACGGAATATTTCATTTTTTGCTTCATCAACAGCTTCTTCCCCGCCGGAGCCGTATACTTTCAGGGTCATGAAGGTATCCATGGCAAACACATCTTTTTTGTATTCTTCCTGTGAGGAAATATCGTTTTTGCAGCCCTGACAGGTCAGCAGCAGGAGTGCTGCCAAAGCAAGGCTTATGTGTCTTTTTATTGTTGCAGTATTCATGGATCTCATCTCCTGAACGGCACCGGAAAAGTGCGGGTCAAATTGTGAGTTTACGGGAGCATTACAAAAAACAGATACAGACTTTTATGACTGTATCTGTAATTCGTGTAATCATGGTTATTCGGACTCTGCAAGGAACTTTCGTACCTTTTCGTCCGTGATAGCGCCGCCCTGCTTGTGGAAGCGGGCCAGTATACGGCAGCCGTATTTTTCCTCAAGCTTATCGGCGGCCGCGCAGAATTCGTCGGGATGACGAACCTTGTTTCCGCTGACTGCGGCGGCCTTGAGACCCGACTTGTTCTTTTCGATGAACTTTACAACAACAGGCGGGATAATGCCCTTGCCGTCGGTGTATGTAATGAGCAGATAATCGCCCTCAACGGTCTCCTCGCCTGTTTCGATCTTTGTGGCCTCCAGACCCATGCGTTCGATCATTCTCTGAACATTGCCTGTTCGTGACGCATATACTACCTTCATCAGTTCTCCTCCTTTCTTTAGTCAACGCCGGATCAACAGCACCTGGGTATGTCCTTATACTAAACCGGCAGATCAAATAGACTGTCCTTTGCCAAGGACAGTTAAATGCCTAATAAGTCAGAGGGCTTTGTGTCTCGCCTGCCGGCTCGGTCGGTGCTTCTCAGCCTGCAGCTGAGAGGTGTCCACCGGACACCCGCGCCCCCGCAAGCCTTTGAAAGGGCCCCTGCGCAACTTTTAAATTTTGTCCACTTCTTAATCTGATAGTAGCATAAATAGTAATGTTCCGGCTTTTCGTATGTAATTATTCCCGCAGAGAACCAAGAAATTCAGTGCGGTTAATAAAAATCCCCGACAGCCGGAAGATCCGAACTGCCGGGGACATATTACCGATGTTTATACAAACACCTGATTATTTATTGTTGATAGCAGCCTGAGCAGCAGCCAGACGAGCGATCGGTACTCTGAAGGGAGAGCATGATACATAGTCAAGGCCGATCTTATGGCAGAACTCAACGGACGAGGGATCGCCGCCGTGCTCACCGCAGATACCGCAGTGGAGCTCAGGACGAACTTCCTTACCAAGCTTGATAGCCATTTCCATCAGCTTGCCAACGCCGGTCTGATCCAGCTTTGCGAAGGGATCGTTCTCGAAGATCTTTGCATCATAGTAAGCATTGAGGAACTTACCGCTGTCATCACGGCTGAAGCCGAATGTCATCTGGGTAAGGTCGTTTGTGCCGAAGCAGAAGAACTCAGCCTCTGTTGCGATCTCGTCAGCTGTAAGAGCAGCTCTGGGGATCTCGATCATTGTACCAACTTCATACTTGAGGTCAGCGCCTGCAGCAGCGATCTCAGCGTCAGCGGTCTCAACAACTACCTTCTTGACATACTTGAGCTCCTTGATATCGCCAACCAGCGGGATCATGATCTCGGGCTCTACTTTCCAATCGGGATGAGCCTTCTGAACATTGATAGCAGCGCGGATAACTGCAGATGTCTGCATCTTTGCGATCTCAGGATAGGTTACAGCCAGACGGCAGCCACGATGACCCATCATGGGGTTGAACTCGTGGAGAGAATCAATGATAGCCTTGATCTGCTCAACGGTCTTGCCCTGAGCGTCAGCCAGCTTCTTGATGTCCTCTTCTTCAGTGGGAACGAACTCATGCAGCGGGGGATCCAGGAAACGGATGGTAACAGGATTGCCCTCGAGAGCCTCATAAAGAGCCTCAAAGTCGCCCTGCTGTACAGGAAGGATCTTAGCAAGAGCTGCTTCTCTCTCTTCAACTGTATCAGCGCAGATCATCTCTCTGAATGCGTCGATTCTGTCGCCTTCAAAGAACATATGCTCGGTACGGCAGAGGCCGATACCCTCAGCACCCAGCTCACGAGCCTTCTTGGCGTCAGCAGGTGTGTCAGCATTTGTTCTTACCTTGAGCTTTCTGTACTTGTCAGCCCAAGCCATTACACGGCCGAACTCACCGGCGATCTGAGCATCAACAGTGGGGATGATGCCGTCATAGATGTTACCGGTTGAACCGTCGATAGAAATGAAGTCACCCTCGTTGAACTCTTTGCCGCCAAGTGTGAACTTCTTGTTAGCCTCGTCCATAACGATGTCGGAGCATCCGGATACGCAGCAGGAACCCATGCCGCGAGCAACAACGGCTGCGTGAGAGGTCATACCGCCGCGAACGGTGAGGATACCCTGTGAAGCCTTCATACCGGTGATGTCTTCAGGAGAGGTCTCAAGTCTTACAAGAACGACCTTCTTGCCTGCTGCATTCCAGTTTTCGGCGTCCTCAGCAGTGAACACGATCTGACCGCAGGCAGCACCGGGAGAAGCGCCGAGGCCCTTGCCGATGGGAGTAGCTGCTTTCAGAGCTTTTGCATCAAACTGAGGATGGAGAAGTGTGTCAAGGTTACGGGGATCGATCATTGCAACGGCTTCTTCTTCTGTTCTCATGCCTTCGTCAACCAGGTCACAAGCGATCTTGAGAGCAGCCTTTGCAGTTCTCTTGCCGTTTCTTGTCTGGAGCATATAGAGCTTGCCGTGTTCTACGGTGAACTCCATATCCTGCATATCTCTGTAGTGGTTTTCAAGTGTAGCGCAAACTTCCTCGAACTGCTTGAAGGCCTCGGGGAACTTGTCTGCCATTTCCTGTATCTTCATAGGAGTGCGGACGCCTGCAACAACGTCTTCGCCCTGTGCGTTGGTAAGGAACTCACCGAAGAGGCCCTTGTCGCCGGTTGCGGGGTCACGGGTAAATGCAACACCGGTACCGCAGTCGTCACCCATGTTACCGAAAGCCATTGACTGTACGTTAACAGCAGTACCCCATGAATAAGGAATATCGTTGTCACGGCGATATACGTTGGCTCTGGGGTTGTCCCATGAACGGAATACAGCCTTGATAGCTTCCATGAGCTGAACCTTGGGATCTGAGGGGAAATCGTCACCGATCTTTGCCTTATACTCAGCCTTGAACTGTGAAGCAAGCTCTTTGAGGTCGTCAGCAGTAAGCTCTACGTCCTGGGTAACACCCTTCTTCTCCTTCATCTGGTCGATCAGCTGCTCGAAATACTTCTTGCCGACCTCCATAACAACGTCGGAGAACATCTGGATAAATCTTCTGTAGCAGTCCCAAGCCCAGCGGGGATTGCCGGACTGAGCAGCGATAACCTCAACAACTTCCTCGTTAAGGCCGAGGTTGAGGATGGTGTCCATCATGCCGGGCATGGAAGCGCGGGCACCGGAACGTACAGATACCAGAAGCGGATTTGTCTTGTCACCGAACTTCTTGCCGGTGATCTCTTCCATCTTGGTGATGTATTCCATGATCTGAGCCTGGATCTCATCATTGATCTTTCTGCCGTCCTCATAATACTGAGTACAAGCC
>JBGUWL010000248.1:0-3122 GCA_045221075.1 Acutalibacteraceae bacterium | reverse complement strand
AAAATGCTCATACTGCACGCTGTCACCGGCATCACTGCCTGTTTCCTGTGCTATAAGCTGATGCAGCAGCAATACTTTATCCTGACTGAATTTTATCATTTTGCCAGCTCCTCAAATGCTTTGTGATATTTTTCAAGAATATGCTTTGAGATGATCCTGAATTATTCTTCGTCATATTTCTCGTCGGATAAATTAAGCATATACTCGATCACTTATCCCAGACGTTCTTCCGGAATAATATCAATTATGCTCTTTGAGTAATCTCTTTCGTTCATCCTTACCCTTCATATAATAATTCAAATGATCAAAGTGCAGTCTCCAAAGCTGAAGAAACGGTATTTGTTCTCCACGGCACAGCGGTAGGCGTTCATGATATTGTCATAGCCGCAGAAGGCCGACACAAGCATGATGAGGGTGCTTTCGGGAAGATGGAAGTTTGTGATAAGACCGTCAAGCACCTCGAATTTAAAGCCGGGATAGATAAATATATCCGTCCATCCCTCGGAAGCCCTGACGCAGCCTTCCTTCTTTGCCACGGTCTCAAGGGTGCGGCAGCTGGTTGTGCCTACGGCGATCACTCTGCCGCCGGATCTTTTTGTTTCGTTGATGAGCTTTGCCGTGGCTTCCGGAAGCTCATAATGCTCGGAGTGCATTTTGTGTTCCGTAACGTCTTCCACCTTTACGGGACGGAAGGTCCCGAGACCAACGTGAAGGGTGACATAGCCGATCTTTACACCCTTTTCCTCCGCTTTCTTCATAAGCTCCTTTGTAAAATGAAGGCCGGCTGTGGGAGCGGCGGCAGAACCCAGCTCACGGCTGTATACAGTCTGGTAGCGCTCCTTGTCTTTGAGCTTTTCGTGTATATATGGCGGCAGAGGCATCTGACCCAGTTTGTCAAGGTTCTCATAGAAGCTTCCCTCACACTCAAAATCAACGATACGGTTGCCGTCCTCTGTCACATCCACCACACGGCAGCCCATTATCCCGTCTCCGAACACAAAGACCGCACCGGGTTTTGCTTTTTTTCCGGGCTTTGTCAGGGTCTCCCAGCGTTTTCCTCCGAGGTTTTTCAGAAGCAGGAATTCCACGTTTGCCCCTGTTCCCTCTTTTTTGCCGAAGATACGGGCCGGCAGTACCCGGGAGTCGTTGAGTATCAGACAGTCCCCCGGCCGGAGAAAGTCGATTATGTCATAAAAGTGACGGTGCAGTATATCCCCCGTCTTGCGGTCAAGAACCATCATGCGTGAGCTGTCACGGGGTTCTACAGGAGTCTGAGCGATAAGCTCCTCCGGAAGATCATAATAAAAATCGCTTGTTTTCATCTGTGTTATCCTTTCTCCGGGCAAACGCTTCGGAAGGTTTATCGGTTTGAAGAGACCGGGATGACAGTCATTTCTGAAAATTATGCAAAAAGCTGTCCGATACCAGACAGGTGCCGGACAGCTATAGGCGTTAATGCCTGTTTATCAGACCTTGGGACCGGCTGCAACAAGAGCCTTGCCTGCCTCGTTGGTCTCGTACTTTTTGAAGTTCTTTACAAAGCGGGATGCAAGATCCTTTGCCTTCTCCTCCCATACGGAAGCGTCTGCATAGGTGTCTCTGGGATCAAGGATACCGGAGTCAACGCCGGGAAGCTCGGTGGGAACCTCGAAGTCAAAATAGGGGATCTTCTTTGTGGGAGCGTTCTTGATGTCGCCGTTAAGGATAGCGTCAATGATACCGCGGGTATCCTTGATGGTGATCCTCTTGCCGGTGCCGTTCCAGCCGGTGTTTACAAGATATGCCTTTGCGCCGCTCTTTTCCATTCTCTTTACAAGCTCCTCGGCATACTTGGTGGGATGGAGCTCAAGGAAGGCCTGGCCGAAGCAGGCAGAGAATGTGGGAGTAGGCTCGGTGATGCCGCGCTCTGTGCCGGCCAGCTTTGCGGTGAAGCCTGAGAGGAAGTAATACTGGGTCTGCTCGGGAGTCAGAACGGAAACCGGAGGCAGAACGCCGAAAGCGTCGGCGGAAAGGAAGATAACGTTATCTGCGGCAGGACCGGAGGAAATGCCGTTTACGTTCTTTACGATCTTTTCGATATGCTCGATGGGATAGGAAACACGGGTGTTCTCGGTAACGCTCTTGTCGTCAAAGTCAAGCTTGCCGTTTTCGTCAACGGTCACGTTCTCAAGCAGTGCGTCTCTCTTGATGGCGTTGTAGATGTCGGGCTCGCTCTCTTTGTCAAGACCGATTACCTTTGCATAGCAGCCGCCCTCAAAGTTGAATACGCCGTTGTCGTCCCAGCCGTGCTCGTCATCGCCGATGAGAAGACGCTTGGGGTCGGTGGAAAGAGTGGTCTTGCCTGTGCCGGAAAGACCGAAGAAGATAGCGGTGTGCTCGCCGTTCATGTCGGTATTTGCGGAGCAGTGCATGGAAGCCATACCCTGCAGGGGCAGGAAATAGTTCATCATTGAGAACATACCCTTTTTCATTTCGCCGCCGTACCAGGTGTTAAGGATGACCTGCTCACGGGAGGAAACATTGAAGAGAACTGCGGTCTCGGAGTTGAGGCCAAGCTCCTTGTAGTTTTCTACCTTTGCCTTTGAAGCGGTATATACAACAAAGTCAGGCTCAAATGCTTCTGCTTCTTCGGCTGTGGGCTTGATGAACATATTCTCAACGAAATGAGCCTGCCATGCGACCTCCATGATAAAGCGGACAGCCATGCGTGAGTCTGCGTTTGCACCGCAGAAGGCGTCTACAACATAGAGCTTCTTGCCGGAGAGCTCTTCAAGAGCCAGCTTTTTGCAGGCTTCCCAGGCTTCCTGGCTTGCGGGATGGTTGTCGTTGGGATATTCAGGAGTTGTCCACCAGACGGTGTCCTTTGACTTTTCATCCATAACGATGAACTTGTCCTTGGGTGAACGTCCGGTGTAGATGCCTGTCATAACATTGACTGCACCAAGCTCGGTGACCTGACCCTTTTCATAGCCCTGGAGGGAAGGATCGGTCTCGTCCTTGAAAAGCACTTCGTATGAAGGATTGTAAACGATTTCCTTCACGTCGGTGATACCGTATTTTGTCATATCAATATTTGCCATAAAGATACCCCTTTTCTTTTAAATATACTTATATAATACACT
>JBGUWL010000247.1:0-12279 GCA_045221075.1 Acutalibacteraceae bacterium | reverse complement strand
ACCTCTCAGCCGCAGGCTGAGAAGCGCCGACCGAGCCGACAGGTGAGACTGCTGTCAGCGAAGCTGACTGAGGGAGAGAAGCGCGGAAGCGCAGAAACGCTTCGCTCAATGAACAGTGAATAATGAATAATGAGTAGTGAATAATATTGACGATGCAAGGAGTGGAATTATGGTGTGAAGTTGTTTAATTAAAGCTGAATCAAACTTTATATTCAATAATAAATTCTGGCATCGGCCTGTTTACAGGGCGGAGGCCGCAAGCATCACGCCCAGCTTTCCCGTATGGAAGTTCAGGGAGCCCTGCATCCACACGGCAAAAGGCTCTCTCAGTGGCGCATCAGCCGAAAGCTCGATGGATGAGCCCAGCGTAAATGCACCCGCTGCCATTATCACCTTGCTGTCATAGCCGGGCATATCCCAGGGCTCGGGGGTGACAAAGGAGTCGATGGGGGAAGCCTGCTGTATGCCCCGGCAGAAGCGAATAAGTCTGTCTTCGTTCTGCAGCAGTATGGCCTGGATTATGTCTCCTCTTTCCTCGTCATAGCGGGGAGTCACTTCAAATCCCAGCAGCTCATAAAGGGCTGCGGCAAATATTGCGGTCTTGACCGCCTCTCCCGTTACATGGGGAGCGTTGAAGGCGCCCATAAACAGCTCACGGTTATTGCCGAGGGTACAGCCGATCTCTTTGCCCGTTCCGGGTGTGGTCAGACGATAGCTGCAGGCCTCAACAAGAGCCTTCTTTCCGGCGATATATCCTCCTGTGGGAGCTATTCCGCCGCCGGGATTCTTTATCAGCGAACCTGCCATCAGGTCGATTCCCAGTGAACCGGGAGCCTGCATCTCCACAAATTCCCCGTAGCAGTTGTCCAGCATGACAATACAGTCCGGCGCAAGACTGTGGGCAAGGTCAGCGATCTGACGAAGCTCCTTTGCCCTGAGGGTCGGTCTGAGGGAATAGCCCCTGGAACGCTGTATATATACCATCTTTGTTGAGGGTGTTATGCGTTTTTTCATAGTCTCCATGTCAACGGTACCGTCCGGCAGGAGATCTATCTGTTCATAGTTTATGCCGAATTCCTTAAGGGATCCGCAGGAATCGCCGTTCATGCCGATGACCCCCTGCAGGGTATCGTAGGGAGTTCCGGTGACGGATATCATTGTATCTCCGGGGCGCAGCACTCCGAACAGTGCGACTGTCAGGGTATGGGTACCGCTGGCAAAATTATGACGCACAAGGGCGTCTTCGGTATCAAGCACCTGAGCGAATATCTCGTCAAGGGCGTCACGTCCCCTGTCGCCGTAGCCGTAGCCGGTAGAGGCGGCGAAATAGCTTTCGCTGACTCTGGCGTCCTGAAAGGCCCTGAGCATTTTCTGCTGGTTGTATTCGGTTATCTCGTCGGTCCGCTCCAGATACGGGCGGCACATGGTCATTGCTTTTTCCGCTGCCTTTTCTATGGCAGGAGATATGCTGTAAAACGGTGTGTTCATGATTATTCTTTCCTTTTTCCTGCGGGCTTTCCCGCTATATATTATTTCTTCTCTGTTTTTTCCATTGGTAAGAGTACTTCCGCCTTTACCCGATAATGTTTAATTTCTCAAATATTATTATTTTTTAAGTCTTAAGTTTTCAGTCTTCAGTTAGCGACCGAAGGGAGCGCTTAACTCCTCACTCCTAACTCCTCACTCCTAACTCAAAACTTCCCTCTGTCTTCAAATCCAAGACGGACATAAAAGTCCTTGTGCTTTTCCGGCGCGCGCATAAGATAAACGCTGCGTCCGCCAAGACGCTTAATAAGCTCAGTGACACACAGAGAGCCTATGCCTCTCCCGCGTGATTCCGGTCTTACCGCAACGGCGCCGATGAGAGCGCAGCTTTTTGAAAGGAACAGTGCCGACGCCGTACCGGTGAGCTTTCCGTCCTGTTCCGCCGTGATGCAGAGGGCCGTACCGTGCCGCAGCTTGTGGGACATATCGAGAATATAGTCCTCATAGGAAGGGACAGCAAAGTCATCGGCTTCACATTCCCTCAGCAGCTCCCAGACATCTCTGAGACGCTCAGGTTCTGAAATGCGTATATCCCCGCGAGTCCCGGCAGGAGGGCTGTGTTTCAGCTTCATGATGATACCCGTGCCGGCAGGGCGGTCTTTCAGTATGGTGCGGCCGCTCAGAAGGGAGGAAAAGCCCTTTGCGCAGAGGAAGTCCGAAAGCTCCTCAGTGTCGCTTTCGACGGTGAGAAATACAGTGATGTCGGAATAATAAACCGACAGGGCAGATACCGGTCTCTCCCTGTGGTTATACTGGATATAAAAGCTGCAGAAATCATAGTCTGTGCCGTAGCTTTCAAGAAGGCAGGCAATACGGCAGGCAAAGGGGTCGTCCGTCTCAACGAACCGGCGAAGGACTGGTTCCGCAGACTTCTGTACAAGCCTCAGCATTCGGTCAGTATTGTACGGGCAGATGACCGCACAAGGGAAAGCACGGCATCCATGTCCGTAACATAAGCCAGTCCCGAGGAGGAGTGGATGTAGCGGCAGGGCAGGGATATGGCGACAGTCCGCACACCGCCCCGGGATGAATGTATGGCTCCGGCATCGTTTCCGCCGGCGATCATGGTCTTTGTCTGTACCCGTATTCCCTCGGCGCGGGCGCAGGCGTTCACCAGGGCAAAAAGCTCCCTGTCATAGATGGTCGCCCTGTCCATGAAGGTGACAACGGCTCCTCCGTCCACAACGCAGACCCGCTTTTCGTCCTCCGCAAAGGGAACATCACCTGCGGTGGTGGCCTCTACAACTATGGCAAAGTCCGGATCAACCGAGAAGGCTGCGGCCTTTGCGCCCCGAAGTCCCACTTCCTCCTGGACCACAAAGCTGAAATACATATCGTATTCAAGCTCGCTGCGGAGCATCTCGATAAGCACCATGCAGCCGAAGCGGTCGTCTATGGCCTTTGATATGACCCTGCCCTCGCAGCAATCAAAGGGCGCGTCGAAGGCTGCGGTGTCACCCACGGAAACATATTTTTCCGCATCCTGTCTGTCCTTTGCTCCGATGTCGATGTAAAGGGAGCTTATGGGCGGGTTCTTTCTTCGCTCGTCCTTTTTCAGCAGATGAAGGGGCGCCGAACATACCACACCCGGGACGTTGTTTTTGCCTATCCTTACATAGCGGGCAAAGGCTGCGCTGTCGTTCACTCCCCCAACGCAGTCGAATTTCAGAAGGCCTTCCTCGGTGATATGGGTCACAATGAAGCCCACCTCGTCCATGTGGGCGGAAATGAGCAGCTTTTTTTCCGGCTGTTTTTTTCCTTTTTTAAAGGCGATTATATTTCCCATGCTGTCAACGTCAATGCTGTCGGCAAAGGGTCTTATCTCACTCAGGATAATGTCTCTTACCCTGTCCTCGTCTCCGGAAACGCCGTTTGTCATACAAAGCGTTTTAAGAAGCTCAAAGTCAAACATCCTCAGCACCTCCCCTTTCGATATACAGCGCAATGAGCTGAGACAGCTTTTCCAGATCGTCCCTGAGGACGACTTCGGAGGGGGTGTGCATATTCATTGAAGGTATGGAGATAACGCCGGTTTTCACTCCGCTGCGGGAGCAGGATATCCTGTCGGCGTTTGTGCCGGTGCCGCCTCCGCACACCTCAAAGTCATATTCCATTTCAAGCTCTGAAGCAAGCTCCTTAAGCTTTTCCGTCACCGGACGTGAAAGCACGGGAGAAATGCTGATTATACCCCCGCAGCCCAGTCTGCCGCTTTTTTCGTCGGACACTCCCGGCTGCTTTGCAAAGCCTACGTCAATAACCACGGCTTCGTCCGGTTCAAGGGCGAATGCGGCCGTGGCGGCTCCCAGCTCGCCGGTCTCCTCCTGTGAGGAAAACACAAAGGACACCCTGCAGGGAAGCTCCTTGTCTCTGAGAAGCTGCGCGCTCCTTATCAGAACGGCGCAGCCGCTGCGGTCGTCAAGTCCCGACACGGCTACCCTGCCGTTCTGCAGCTCCGTCAGGCGGCTGTAAAGCACCGCGGTATCTCCCGGAGCGATCAGATCACGCACTCTTTCGGGATGGAGTCCGGTATCTATGCGTATTTTATCCTCCGACAGTTCAGCTTCATCCTTTGCGATATGGGGCGGAAGAGTGCATATCACTCCCATTACGGGCTTTCTGCCGTTTATGGTGACGGCGCTGCCGGGGAGTGAGCGAAGGTCTATACCTCCCACCGGTGCGGCGCTGAGGAAGCCCTTTTTGTCGATATATGTAACCACAAGACCTATCCTGTCAATATGCGCGTCAATCATGATGTGCTTTTCTGCATTTTTGTCACCCATCTGTGCCACAATGCTCCCTGAGGGTGTTATGCTCACCTCGGAGAAGTCTCCTGTCAGCTCACGGATGAGGGGCAGAAGCTCTTCTTCACATCCGGACACACCCGGCTCTGCGGTCAGTTTTTTCAGTAATTCGATCATTGTATGCGGTCCTTTCCTGCGGGGGTCATTTTTTGAAGCTCTTTACCGTCAGTTTTATATCGGCATGGTACGGCAGGGGAATGTCGGATTTTTCCCTCGCCTTTACTGCGGCGTTTTCGTCGGGAATGAAATTGCCCGTTTCACCCAGCTTGTATTTATAGGTGACAAAGCCGTTGTAGGTGGCAAAGTCAAGACTTGATTCTGCAACCACATTTTTGTCCTTGTCCGGCATAAGACTGCCCTTTAGCTTTGTGTAGTAGTAGTGGTTGTGTTCCTTTAACAGAGCGTCAAAAAACTTTTTCCTGTCGATATTGTTCCAGTGGTCTTTGACATACTTACAGGCATCGGCTTCCTCCATGTCTCTCTTAAGATACGGGTTTGCAAGTCTGAGCCGGACATTGTAGTATCTTGTGCGGTCAAAGTCTTCGTCGTCATAGTCAAGATAAAGATATGCGCTTTCAACCACATTAAACTCAAAGTATTCAATGTACAGATTTTCCTTTTCCCGCTTGCAAAGCTCATTGATGAGCTTGAGAAGCTCCTCGGAATTGCCGTAGACATAAATATCCGCATAGGATATCCCGAAGTTCTTGTTATAGGCAAAATCCTTGTACATGGTCAGCCGCAGGTCATTCACCTCTGATTTTGTGGAGGGTATGATACTGCCAAGGTCCTCTTCCTCCCACTGCCGAAGGTCAATATCCTCCTGAGTCTGAGACGGCTCCCTGCTGCTTTCTTCCTTTTTGCTTTCCTCATTGCCGCTCTCATCCCCGCTGCTGTCATCCACCGGCAGGGGCTGCGACGGCTTTGAAGCCGTACTTTCCTCTGACACATGGGACGACACGGAGGATGAGGTACCTGAGACCACAGCCGCATCATCTGGACTTCCGCAGCCCGCAAGGACGCCGGACAGCATCACGCCGGCAAGTATCAGGACTGTCAGGATACGCTTCATAGATTACTCTCCCTCATCCATTTCGTTTACAAGTCTTTTGAAGTGCAGACCCTTCTCCGCAAAGTTCCTGTACATATCAAAGCTGGCGCTGGCAGGAGACATGGAAACTATATCTCCCTTTACGGCATGGCTCCGGGCTTCAGCTACCGCTTCCTCCATGCTGTTTACACGGATAATCACGGGGTTGTCCTGACTGTAGGCGGGAGAGGCCTTTGTTGCGGTCTCTATCTTGTCGGCAGTTGCGCCGAAGAGTATCAGTACCTTGACCTTTTCGGGAACGATAGCGCCCATCTCATCATAGGACAGGTGCTTGTCGTAGCCTCCGGCAATAAGAATGATCTTTTTGTCGTACAGGGAGAGAGTTCCCTTTATGGTCCTTGTGGGGCTGGTGCCGATGGCGTCATTGTAGTATCTTACTCCGTCAAGCTCCCGCACAAGCTCCGCACGATGCTCCACTCCGCCGAAGGTCATTGCGGTATTCCGTATGGTCCGGGGACTTGCCATTCCCCATACGGCGCTTATGGCCGCAAGGTAATTTTCGATATTGTGAAGGCCGGGGATCTTTATTTCATCGGCTTTCATTATAAATGTTTCTTTTCCGTGGTCGTTCATTATGATGCTGCCGTCCTCCGACATATATGCGCCGTTTTCAGTCCTGCGGCGGCGTGAGAACATCAGCAGATCACCCCTTACATCTGATGCAAAGGATGAGGAAATATCATTGTCAAGGTTGAGCACAGCCTTTCCGAAGGCGCTCTGGTGAAGCACTATGTTCCTTTTTGAGTCGATATATTCCTGCATATCCTTGTGTATGTCAAGGTGATTGGGCGCAAGGTTGGTCACAACGGCAATGTCAGGGCTTTTGCGCATGGAGATGAGCTGGAAGCTGGAAAGCTCCACCACGGCAATGTCGTCTGGGCTTATATCCTCGATCTCCGGCAGAAGAGGATGTCCGATATTGCCCCCGAGATGTACGTTGTATCCCTCGGCTTTGAGCAGCTCGGATATTATTGTGGTAGTGGTGGTCTTGCCGTCGCTGCCCGTCACCGCAATAGTCCTGCAGGGGCAGAGATCAAAAAAGACCTCCATTTCGCTGGTCACGGCGGTGCCGTTCTTTCTTGCCTCGTTCAGCTCGTCCATATAGAACCTCATTCCCGGAGTGCGGAAGATCACATCGGCCTTCAGTCCTCTGAGATAGTCCTCCCCCAGCCGCAGCTCTGCGCCGTACTCCTCGGCAAGAGCGGCATTTTCACCGAGAGCTTCACGGTCACGCTTGTCGCAGGCGATGACCCTTGCGCCGTATTTTCCGAAGAGCTTTATCAGCGGCAGGTTGCTCCCGCCTATACCGCAGAGCGCAACGGTTTTATTTTCAAGACCCTTTAAAAATCGCAGGATATTTGTTTCCACAGTAAGTCACCCTCTATAATTTTTTTACTGTACCGCTTGGTACACAACATTTAATTATACTCCCTTCCGAAGATAAATTCAACACCGCAAAGCCGGCTCAATGGGGGTTTTGAAGGTTTTTTACGGTATTTTTTATGTTTTTTGCGGGTCGTCCGCCGCCGTGAGCGGAGAAAGCGCCGGGGCTTTGTACAGCGTTCAGGCACAGCAAACGCAAAAGGCAAGAATTTTTTTAAAAAAACACTTGCCAAAACGGATGAAGTATAGTATAATACATCTGCATGGGGGTATAGCTCAGCTGGGAGAGTGCTTGACTGGCAGTCAAGAGGTCACGGGTTCGAGCCCCGTTATCTCCAGAAGCGAAAATCCTGTCACGTTAGTGGCAGGATTTTCTGCTTCTGTATTATTCATTCTTAAGTTTTAAGTTTTCAGTCTTAAGTAAAGGTGACAGGATTTTCTAAATGAATACTGAAAACTGAAGACTGAAAAGTGAATAATGATCGGTGAACCGGCAGATAGCCGGGATCCGGAAAACCGTACCGCTGCCGACACCTCTGTCAGCAAGAAATAAGCAGGATCCCCGGATAAACCTCATGTAAAAATATTGAACGATTCAAGCTCCATTCGTACGTCCGAAAAAACTTTTTCGTGTTGTTTTCATTATTCCAATAAATCGCATTTAATTATCGCACCCCCTCCCGTCGGGTGCGATTTTTCTTTTCCCACGCCGGCGATCTCATTTTTCCCCAAAGACCGCTCATTTTATTGTCCGCTTTTTCCTGAACACTCCACACCCCCGGTTTTGCGCCTGAACGACAGCATTTTATTACTCACATAACACGCAGCATCACTTTATCCCCCGCCGCATTTGCCCCGGAAATCCGGACCGCAGATCGACTGTAAATAGTTCATAAAAAGTTCGTAAATAGTTTGGCAAAAAAACGGCGTTTTTACTTGATATTTTTGTCCAAATGGTTTATAATATATGTTGATTTGTTTGAACGATACCGGAAAATGCTTCCGTCTCCCTGCCGGAGCGGGGAATTTTTCTTTATACGCATTTTCCGCAAACATTTCGCCAATCAGGAAAGGGGAACTTTTTTATGTCAAAGTCTAAACTCACACCAAGCGAGGCAAGAGAACTGATAATCGCAAAGCTCTCGCACAACTTTGGTGTAACGCCCGCTGACGCCACAGATGAACACTACTACAAGGCCGTTGCGCTTGTACTGAGAGACATTATGCGTGTTCAGCAGAAAAAATTTGCAGCCACTGCCTTCAAGCAGAACGCAAAGGCTGTGTACTATCTCTGTATGGAGTTTCTTATGGGACGTTCTCTCAAGAACGACCTTTACAACCTTGGCCTTGAAGAGACCATGACAAAGGCTCTCAAGGGTCTTGATATAAAGATCGAAAACATCTATGAATGTGAGCCTGACGCCGGTCTTGGAAACGGCGGACTGGGACGTCTTGCCGCCTGCTTCCTTGACGGCCTTGCAACACAGAACTATGCCGCTATGGGTTATTCCCTGCGCTATGAATTCGGTATTTTCCGTCAGAAGCTGGTCGAGGGTTGGCAGACAGAGCTGCCCGATTTCTGGCTGCCCGGCGGATCCATCTGGCTGCAGCCCCATCCCGAAAAGTCCATCCCGATCTATTTTGACGGTCACATAAAGGAAACCTGGGACGGGGATCATCACTCCATCCAGCTTGAAAACCCCACAAAGGTCATCGCAACTCCCTATGATATGCTGGTTCCCGGCAACGGCGGAAAGGGTATCAGCCGTCTGCGCCTCTGGGCAGCATCCTCCGACAACTTCGATATGAAGCTGTTCAACTCCGGCGACTATGTGCGCGCAATGGAGCAGAAGGCTCTGGCAGAGAGCATCACCCGTGTGCTCTATCCCGAGGACAATCATTCCGAAGGCAAGAGCCTGCGCCTCAGTCAGCAGTACTTCCTGGTTTCTGCGACCATCCAGGATATCATCCAGCGTCACCTGAGAAACTACAACACCCTTGACAACCTTCCGGATGTTGTTGCCATCCATCTTAACGACACACATCCCGTGCTGGCAGTGCCCGAGCTTATGAGAATAATGCTTGACGAATGCGGCTATGACTGGGATAAGTCATGGGATATCGTTACACGCACCATCGCATATACAAACCACACCGTTATGAGCGAGGCTCTTGAGTGCTGGCAGGTGGATATGTTCAGCAGACGTCTGCCCCGTATCTATCAGATCGTTGAGGAGATCAACCGCCGCTTCTGTGAAAAGATGCACAAGGCCGGCATTGACGGCTGGAAGATCGGACGCATGGCCGTTATCAACGACGGTATTGTCCGCATGGCCAACCTTGCCGTAATTGCAAGCCACTCTGTAAACGGCGTATCAAAGCTCCACAGCGAGATACTCAAGGATTCCGTATTCAACGATTTCTATACCGTCGCTCCCGAAAAGTTCAAGAACGTGACCAACGGTATCGCTCACAGACGCTGGCTCAACCAGTCCAACCCGGGTCTTGCAAACCTTATCACCGAGCTTATCGGCGATGAATTCGAAAAGGATGCAAACGCCCTTGAAGGCCTGATGGCATACAAGAACGACGCCGCAGTGCTGCAAAAGCTTGCCGCCATCAAAAAGGAAAACAAGGAGCGCATGGCAAAGTACATCAAGGAACAGAACGGTATTGTGGTTGACACCAACTCCATCTTTGACGTACAGGTAAAGCGTCTGCACGAATACAAGCGTCAGCTTATGAACGCCCTGCACATCTACAGCACCTATCAGTGGCTGCGTGACAATCCTGATGCCGACTATGTTCCCAAGACCTACATTTTCGGCGCAAAGGCCGCTCCCGGCTATTACTTTGCAAAGCAGATCATCCAGTTTATCGTTGAGCTTGCCAACAAGATCAACAACGATCCCAGAGTAAACAAGAAGCTCAAGGTGGTTTATCTTGAGGACTATCGTGTTTCCGTTGCCGAAAAGCTCATTCCTGCCGCCGAGATCAGCGAGCAGATCTCCCTTGCCGGAACGGAAGCCTCCGGTACCAGCAACATGAAGTTCATGATAAACGGCGCCATCACTCTCGGCACCCTTGACGGCGCAAATGTTGAGATACACAACGCCGTAGGTGACGACAACGCCCTCATTTTCGGCATGACCACACCCGAGGTCAACCAGCTCATCAAGCAGGGCTACTTCCCCTCAGTCCCCTACAACAACAACCACATCATCAGAGCTGCCGTTGACGGCATCCGCAACGAGTTCGGTCCCCACTTTGAGGACATCTTCGTATCCCTTTCAACAAAGGATCCCTACATGGTCCTTGCTGACTTTGCGGATTATTCCACCACCCAGCAGAAGGCCTCAAAGCTCTATCTGGACACACCCACATGGAACAGAATGTCCCTGGTCAACATTGCAAAGGCCGGACGCTTTGCCGCCGACCGTTCCATCCGTGACTATGCAGAGACCATCTGGGGCTGCAATCCCGTTAAGCTCTGATATTAATTCGATCAAATCTTTTCAGACCGCCCTTTATCCCAAGGGGCGGTCATTTTGCTGACTGAAATTTATGCTAAACTCCAATTAAAAGCAGACATAATCTGCTTTTAACAGCGCGTCAGCGCGTCGGAGTCTGCATGAGACGTCTTCTGTGCGTATGCACAGATGGGTGCCGCCCAAGGCTGCGCCTTTTCCGATTAAAATAAAATATAAAGCGAAAATCCCACTGCGTTTGTTTCGGGATTCTCGCTTTTGCAACAGAGAACAAAAAAGATATTTATTAGCGTAGTGCCGGACTCTGACTCCTGAAAATTATTTTGCGAAAAGACAATCGGAGCAAACTGTGTACATCACACAAAAAGGGTTCCATATAAAAACAATCTCAGATAAGGCGTTACGGTGATAAACATATTGATCATATAAAGTATAGTAGCGTTGATCCCACAATATTTTTCATAGAATCTGTAATACAGCCGCCCGTTCACACCGATACCGACCGACAGGAAAATAATCATGGGAATAATCATAAATGCCGTATCCAGACTGGTATAAACTTCTAAATAGACGCTCAGCTGTATCAGTAATAAGTAGCTTATAAAAAACGAGTATAAAAGATTACACACCAATATCAGTATCGAGATCAGGTTCACATTCCTTTTTTTGATCGTTCGCTCGGCAGGCTGTGTCATTGTGTATTCTCTCCTTCGTCAGTAAAATAGCTTTTTATACTGTAGCCAAAGTGCGATGCGTTTCCGCTTACTATGATCTTATCGGTATGATGAGAATTAATGACAGCAGTGTATGTTGCGCTTTCGATCTCACCTTGAAGCCATGAAGGATCGAACATTCCTCTGTTGTATGAAGCCCCGACCCTTGTGACCGTAACATTTTGAGCGTACAAGCTGCTGAGTTCCTTTCTGGCTACTTCTTCATAACAGCGTTCCATCTTATAATTATACAGAAGCCTGCTGCAGGGAATGGTTGAAAAACAAAGCAGAATCACATAAGCGACTATCATAACAACTATGGCTATGCGTTTGTCTTTGAGCTTCTGTTGTGTCTTTTTATCGTTATCGGACATATATCATGTCTCCTTCCCGAGTATTTCAATTATCTCATTCGGGCTTTACAGCACAGAACGGGTTATAGTGTCTGAGCTTTTATGGATCAGGGGTTTATAAGAACCCGATATTAAACACAGGACATAAACCAAGCGTGATTGTCTAATACAAAACCGATAATATGAATTAAAATGTATTCAATAAGCGGCGCCGTTACTGTAAGAAAACAAACCCAGAAGAATCCGAACGCCGCATCCGGAAAATGCTTTTTTAAAAACTTACGGTAAAACAGCACATTTCCGGCTATTCCTATGCCGAAGAAAACCAATACCGCAAGTCGTGTCAATACATAGGACAGAAAGCTGAAAAACCCGCCGTCATTCACGTTTATCTCAACATAAAGTTTGTTGACCAGCCATACAAGCAGATAGAAATTAACAAATCTTGAATATAACACATTTACTGCAAAAGCCAGAAGTATTATCCCGAAAACCCACAGCTTAACTCTTTTATTTTTGGTGTTTTCCATTTTTATTTCCCCTTCAAAAACATTTCAGAATATTCGTCACCGTATACGGTGATGGTCGTATAAGAGTCTTCAGATAATATTTTGACAATATAGTCGATTTCTTTGATTGTTCCCTTAACGATAAAGCCCGGGTCTCGGTGGATGTCCTTTCCTGTAATTCTGTAGTTATCACCATACAATGAATTCAATCTGAGATTGGCACATTTGTCGCATGCCTGAATCACCAGATCATCACGTGCGTAGGAGTAGTCCGGAAATACAAAGTATATTAAGGGCATCTCTAAAAACCCCTGTACAAAAGAGTCGTGAAACGGTAAAATAGAGACATGAGAAATATGCAGTTAGGGTTCTTTGA
>JBGUWL010000246.1:0-7329 GCA_045221075.1 Acutalibacteraceae bacterium | reverse complement strand
AAACCCCTTGAAATACGTCAGTATTCCTGCGGTGTTTTGATACAATCTGACGAAAAAATCTACGGCGCTTCACGGGCACTATCTCTGCGCGGTATTGCCCTAAGCTTCTTGTTTAAGCAGTCTGTGAGACAAAGCCGAATACTTCAAATAATAAAAAATTGAAATGCGAAATTCCTTGATAACTTAAGAAAAATATTGTATAATAGATTATATCCATGTTCAAAAGGAGGCTGAGAAATGGATTTTTTTGGAAAGACGTGTCCGGTTTGTTCACGGACCTTCCATGAAGATGATGATATTGTAGTTTGCCCCAGATGCGGCGCTCCCTATCACCGGGAGTGCTATGAAGAAAAGGGCAGGTGCATTTTTGTTGACCTTCACCGCAAGGGTGAGAGCTGGCAGGAGGCTCAGGATGAAAAAGCCAAGGAAGAACCCGCCGGTTCCGGGAGCGGTCTGCCCAAGTGTCCCCACTGCGGAGCGGAAAATCCCCGCAATGCGATAGTGTGTAAAAAGTGCGGCGGATTTATCTCATCGGCATTTGACGGCACACCTTCCCCCGGCAGTCCCGCTGATCCCGGCACACCTCCGGAGGGTACGGAGCCCGGGACAAACCCCTTTCCGGGAGGCAGTCCCTTTGCGGTGTTTCTTGATCCTATGGGCGGAGTTTCACCGGAGGAGGACTTTGACGGAGTTTCCGGAGCAGAGGTATCAAAGTATGTAAAAAACAACACCTCATATTATCTGCCGGTGTTTGCGAAAATAAAAAAAGAAAAGAAAGCAAAGTTCAACTTCTGCGCATTCTTTTTTACAGGCGCATGGTACCTTTACCGCAAGCAGTATGTAAAGGGCGCGCTGATCGCACTGTTCCACCTGATGATCGAGCTTTCCGTCATGCTTGTAACAAGCTTCTTTTCAATACCCCTGGTCAGAGAGGCCAATGATTATTTTTCAAACGGAATGACCCTTAACGGAAGCTCGGCATCCGTAAGCATAATAGACTATATCACATGGGCTTTCAACAACAAGGGCTTCGGTTCGGTGGTGCTTATCCTTCTCCCCTATATGCTCTATGGGGCATTGCTTGTTGTCAGGGTTATATGCGGGTTCAGAGGGAACAAGAGCTACTACCGCAACGCCGTCAAGAGGATCAAGGCCGTCAAGTCAAAGACTCACGACGGCGACACACAAAAGGCCATCGCAGAGGCCGGAGGCGTCAATAACGCCGTTGCCTGGATGTGCCTTGTATGCTATCTTATCCTGTCGTTTGCATCATTGTTTATAAAATAAAAATGGAGGAATCAAACATGAAAGTCAGAAAAGCAGTCATCCCCGCAGCAGGTCTCGGAACAAGAGTACTTCCCGCAACAAAATCCATGCCCAAGGAAATGCTGACCATCGTTGACAAGCCCGCTATCCAGTATATCGTTGAAGAAGCGGTAAAGTCCGGCATTACCGATATCCTTATCATAACCAACAGAGGCAAGGGCATAATCGAGGACCATTTTGACCGCAGCCCAGAGCTGGAAGAAAGACTTTTAGCTTCCGGCAAGCAGGACGTGTACGATCAGGTGGTTTCCATCTCAAAGCTTGCCAACATTTACTTTGTAAGGCAAAAGGAAACAAAGGGTCTGGGTCATGCCGTAAACTGCGCAAGGTCATTTGTAGGAAACGAGCCCTTTGCGGTTCTCTATGGTGACGATGTTATTATCGGTGAAGACCCCGCCTGCGGACAGCTTATCCGCGCTTACGAAAAGTACGGCAAGGCCGTTGTAGGCATCAAGGCCGTTCCCGAGGACGCTATCTCAAAGTACAGCTCCCTCAAGGTCGAGCACCTTGACGGCAACGAATACAGCTGCACAGACATGGTAGAAAAGCCAAAGACAAAGGAAGAGGTACTCTCCCTCTATTCCATCCTTGGCAGATGCGTTCTTACCCCCGATATTTTCGACATTCTTGACAACACAAAGCCCGGCGCCGGCGGAGAGATCCAGCTCACCGACGCAATGAAAACTCTCGCTCAGACCGTGGGAATGACCGGCGTTGACTTCACCGGCAAGCGCTACGACATGGGCGACAAGCTGGGAATACTTGAGGCTACCGTTGAGATCGCTCTTGCAAATCCCCTGCTGGGCGAAAAGTTCAGAGCATACCTGAAGGAGCTTTCAAAAACTCTCTGATCGTACTGAACACAGCAAAATAAACAAATCGCCAATAATACCTCACAATTATCAGTCGCTTCCTTGTCCGCAGCGGGGCAAGACCGCTGAAACAGGTCACGAAATGATCCGGAACTTAGGACAAAGACTTGAAATATTCAGAGTATTATTGTATTATATAATCCGGAGATATTGCGTCTGGCTCTATCCGGGCGCTTCTTTGATAAAAATAAAGGAGGAATACTTATGGCTGTTACACTTAGCGATAAGCATCTGAAGGATTTTATTACAGAGGACGAGTACGTTTCTATCGTACCGCAGATCAAGGCTGCTCACGACCTGCTCCACAACAAGACCGGTCTGGGCAATGATTTTGTAGGCTGGGTGGATCTTCCCGTCAAATATGACAAGGATGAATTCGACCGCATCAAGAAGGCTGCTGACAGGATCAAGAAGAACACCGAGGTCTTTGTTGTAATCGGCATCGGCGGTTCATACCTGGGCGCAAGGGCCGCAATTGACTTCCTTAAGTCCCCTAACTACAATGCGCTCAAAAAGGACACCCCCGACATCTACTTTACAGGCAACTCCATCAGCTCCACCGCTCTTTCTGAGCTGCTGCAGATCTGTGAGGGCAGAGATGTTTCCATCAACATGATCTCAAAGTCGGGTACCACAACGGAGCCTGCCATCGCTTTCAGAGTTTTCCGTGAGCTTCTTGAGAAGAAATACGGCAAAGAAGGCGCAAGGGAAAGGATCTTCTGCACCACCGACAAGGCAAAGGGCACACTCAAACAGCTTGCCGACAAGGAAGGCTATGAGACGTTTGTTGTTCCGGACGACGTTGGCGGACGCTATTCCGTACTTACCGCAGTAGGTCTGCTGCCCATCGCCGTTGCAGGCTGCGACATTGACGCTCTTATGAAGGGCGCTGCAGATGCCCGTGAGGCTCTTATGGAGACCGACCCCGAAAAGAATGACTGCTACAAATACGCAGCCATCCGCAACATCCTTTACCGCAAGGGCAAGGTAGTGGAGCTTCTTGTCAGCTACGAGCCTGCATTTACCATGATGAACGAGTGGTGGAAGCAGCTCTTCGGCGAGAGCGAAGGCAAAAACAACAAGGGTCTCTTCCCTGCTTCCGTTGTTTTCTCCACCGACCTTCACTCCATGGGTCAGTACATCCAGGAAGGCAGACGCATCCTGTTTGAGACAGTAGTTCAGATCGAAAAGCCCAAGTATGAGCTTACCATCGGCACAGATCCCGAAAATGTTGACGGACTGAACTTCCTTTCCGGCAAGACCGTTGACTTTGTAAACAAAAAGGCCTTTGAGGGAACCGTTCTTGCGCACACAGACGGTATGGTCCCCAATGTAGTTCTCAACATTCCCGAAGTCAGCGAAGCAGAGCTTGGCTATCTTATCTACTTCTTTGAAAAGGCCTGTGCTGTCAGCGGCTACACAATGTGTCTCAATCCCTTCAATCAGCCCGGCGTTGAAAGCTACAAGAAGAATATGTTTGCTCTTCTTGGCAAGCCCGGCTATGAGGATCAGAAAGAGGCTCTTGAAGCCAGACTGAAATAATTACAATTCTGACAGAGATGTCAAAACACATTGACAAATCATCCGTCATATTGTATAATTTTATACAGACAGATCAGTCAACCCGTGTTGATGCAACATTTAAGGAGGCAAAAATAATGGTTACACTTATTATTGGCAAAAAAGGAACTGGAAAAACAAAGAAGCTCATCAGCCTTGCCAACGAGGCTGTAGAGGCATCAAACGGCAATGTCGTTGTTATCGAGAAGGGCTCAAAGCTCACCTACGACGTTACCCATAAAGCAAGACTTATCGATACCGATCAGTATTCCATCACCGGTTACGATGCTTTTTACGGCTTCCTGAGCGGCCTTTGCGCCGGCAACTATGACGTTACCGACGTTCTTATCGACTCTACACTCAAGATCGGCGGACATGACTTTACCGCTTTCTCAGACTTCATCGAAAAGGTAAACGCTCTTGCCGCAAAGACCGAAACAAAATTCACCTTCCTTGTTTCTGCCGATGAAAAGGAGCTTCCCGACAGCCTCGACGCTGTTTCTATCAAGATCTGATACGGCTCCGTAACCTGATCATAAAAATCCCTCCCTGTACAGTGTGCAGGGAGGTTTTTGTTTGCGGTTTTTGATACAGCCCGTAAACCGGACATAAAAATCCCTCCCTGTGTATGCAGGGAGGTTTTGTTTGCGGTGATTATACAGATCCGGACATTGGTTTCATATATCCGGAAACAATATGTAGTTATTCTTCTGTATTATTCGTTATTCACTGTTCGTTTTTCATTATTCATTGAGCGACCGCAGGGAGCGTTCCCCTCATCCGGCACTGCGTGCCACCTTCTCCCAAAGGGAGAAGGCTTTTTCCTCCCTCAGTCAGCATAGCCTGAGATGTGAATACCGGATCGTGGTAATTCTGCCGATCTGTGTGGTTTTGAACACAGGAAAGTATTGAAGTCTATAGTCTTCGGTCAGCAAAGCGAAAAGATAATTCCACTTTCCACTTTCCAAATTCCAAATTAATACAACTCCTCACTCCTCACTCATAACTCCTCACTCTTAACTCCTGACTGAAACAGTATCGGATGCCGTCAGGATCAGAATTCGGTCTTGATGCTGCGGAGGAAGAGATCGGAAAGACCGCGCTTTGCCGTAATCGTACCCTTGATGACCTGATCCACGGTGGTGCAGATGGGAAGATCGACTCCGTATTTCTCCCCGAGGAACACAAGCGCTTTTGTGGTGTCAACGCCCTCGGCAAGAAGATCGAACTTTTCACCCTTTACCAGCATCTCGCCGAAACGTCTGTTGTGACTGTAGGGAGAGAACAGAGTTGCCTCGTAATCTCCAAGGTGACACAGGCCGTAGGCCGAAAGCTCGTTGCCCCCCATGGCCTTGATAAGACGGGCTATCTCTCTCGTTCCCCTGGACATAAGGGCGCCCTTAAGGGATGAAAGGTTGAGTCCGTCAAGCATTCCTGCGGCAATGCCGATGGTGTTCTTTGCGGCGGCGCCTATCTCCGTACCCACAAGGTCATTTCCCACATAGAAACGGATAAGCTCACTTGAAAACTCCCTGATGAGAAAATGCCTCAGGTCATCGTGGCGGGAGTCTATTACCATGCAGTTTGGTATGCCGTTGCTGAAATCCTGGGGATGACCAGGACCTACCCACACGGCTACCTTTGTCTTTTCGGGAAGAAGCTCCTCAACTATCTCTGTAAGGCGCTTTCCGGTATTGACCTCGATGCCCTTCATACAGAGTACGAACTTCTTTTCTTCAATGCCCTCAAGCTCCGCAAGCCGCGGCAGGAATGAACGCAGGGCCTGGGCGCTGATGGAGATTATCAGCACATCCGCAGAAGACACGGCAGAAGCAAGGTCATCCGTTATTGTAATGCTCTCACGGAAGGTGAGCATATTATTCTTGCGGGTGTCCCTCAGCTCGATAAACTGGGGAGCATCACTCAGTCCCCATATGGTAACCTCATGTCCTATCTTGTCAAGATACCAGCCGATGAAGGAGCCCCAACGGCCGCAGCCTAAAAGTGTGATTTTCATAATTATGCCTCCGGGTCACGGCAAAACGCCGTATTTATGTGAAATAAAGTACTGTTATTCATAGAACTGAGCGGACTCGTCCGCAGATTCTTCGTCTTCATCCTCAAAGCCGGGGATGTCGTCGGTCTCTATGGGATCGCCTGTGAGGAACTGTATGGACCGCTCGATGCTGTCCTTTGAATTACCCCAGGAAAGATTTGCGCTCCGGTAGTCAAACATCTTGCAGAAGTGGGAAACATCCTCTTTCAGTGACACAAGATACCCGCCGGTGAGCCTTGACGTTTCTTCATAGAAGGCCTGGAGGCTTTTCCCCAGCCCCTTCTGGTCAACGGTCATCAGAAGATAAAAGTGTTCAAGACAGATGTAGGGCTGGTCGGCATAAAGGTCCCGGAACTCCGGCTCGGATATCCACATTGCATGGACTATCCTGACCATGTTTTCCATATTCTCCTTGATGTCACGGCAGATAAAACAGTCCTTGAGCAGCGCTTCAAGGGCAGCCATGCGTTTTTTGTCCGGCTTGCCCGGGGGTGAAGGCGGAACAAACTGTTCCGATATCTGCTGCAGATGGCTTTCGAGAATAAGGGCGTTTGAGAGCCGCTTGCCCTGTTTCACCATCATTGAAAAGTGGCGGTAGCAAAAGCCCTGTTCGTTGGTCTTGATGCGGACGCTGGGCTCCATCATGGCAGAACCGGTGATATAGTCCGCCTTCCGCTCCTCCAGCATATCCCTCATGCGGCACATGGGACAGCCGTCCTTTGGCATAAACACATCATTGATGGGTATGCTGCAGATGTTTTCCTTCATTTGTCATCACTGCCTTTCACTTTAAATGGGCCTTTTGCTAGGGCCTGCCCGTATTGTATCAAATAACGCCCAGGTTTTTTTGTCTTATAGGAAGAGTATCGGAAAGTAATATAAAAGTGGGGATGAATTTCAAGAATATCGCCCCGGCCGATTGTATACGGAAAAAAGTTATGATATAATATACAGAGAATAATGACAGGAGGTGTCCTGATGGACAAGGAATTCTATATTCTGAACTATATCCAGAACCATTTCCGCACCGACTTTCTCGACAAGCTGATGCCGGTGATATCCTTTATGGGGAAGCTCTCGCTGCTGTGGGTGATCCTTGCGGCAGTATGTCTTCTTATCAAGAAAACAAGACCTCTGGGCCGTTCCCTCACCATTGACCTGGTGTTCAATCTTATTGCATCGACAATTATCCTCAAGCCCATAGTCGGCCGGATGCGTCCTTGTGTGCTGAACGACACCGTCGACCTTCTTGTGAGTATCCCCACCGGTACATCCTTCCCGTCGGACCATACCCTCTATGCCTTCGGCGCCGCCACCATAATATTCATTTATAACAAGTGGCTGGGCATTGCGGCTTTTCTGTTTGCTTTCCTTATGGGTTTTTCACGGCTTTATCTGTATGTTCACTTTCCGTCGGATGTGGCCTTCGGAGCGGTATTCGGAGTAGTGTTTGCAGTAGTCGCCTACCGTCTTGAAAATATGCTCTTTGAAAAGGACAAGCCCATTTTCAGACTG
>JBGUWL010000245.1:0-7706 GCA_045221075.1 Acutalibacteraceae bacterium | reverse complement strand
GGTGAGCAGCGTTACAAGATCCCGGTCCTTCTGGATCAGGATGGCGTTCACATCATTGGGGTTGATGATCTTTATATCCACGACTTTATAAGTAAAGGTATAAGCACCGAGAGGCAGGTTTTCCAGGAGCAGTGTGCCGTCATAACCAGTCATACCATCGGCAGCGACCGCCCACGGACTGTTCCGGAAGCTCGAGCACACCGTGCAGCATATACCCGGTATCCGATGCGGTCTTGCGGATGAGAACACTGCTGCGCGCTCTGGCATTGGTGAGATTCTTTATCACCGTCTGATTGGGCTACGTAAGCTCGACGACTGCTAAAATATTTCATTGCGCACCTCTTTAAAAAAAGATCGTCTTATGGTAAATTATAAAAAAGTATGACTTGCTATCAAAAATTCGTTATTGAGGATTGTATACATACGGAGGCGATATTCATATGTCTGTTTACGACCTAGGGCTGGACGAAGTCGTGATTATGCAAGATTCCAGTGTGTTTAGTGGGGGATCAAACGTGACCCTAATCCTTACAAATCAAAATCTCATTGAAATAACAAAAAGCTTCTGGGGCTCCAATAAAGGTTCAAATAAATACCCTCTGCTCAACTTAAAAGAACATAATGGAAAGCCAAACGTTCTTGTGGGTAAAGGGACAAACGGAAAAGCTCGACTGGAGCTTTATTTTACAGGGTATGAGAAATACTATTCCTTTCAGGGGATTCTCGCCGAGAGAAAATGGGCTGGTGCAATTGAAAAAGCATATAAAGCACGTGTAGCCGAGCAGAAAATAAGCGAAAAACCGAAGCTCAATGTTGGCGCTATCTTTGCCCCAATAAAAGGTACGCTGGAATCGGCTAAGCAGGTTGTAATACCAAAGGCAAAAGAACCAAAAACAAAAATGGTCAAGTGTCCAAGGTGTGGTGCTGAATTAACCGGTGGAAAGGGAACAGAAGTCAAATGCAGTTATTGTGAAACAATTGTTACGATAAAATAGTTTTGGATCAGGAGGTTGTAGTAAATGGCACTGTTTAAGAATAATCCACAGGGTGGAATTATGGATGCCATCCGCTGTGATGAAAAATCATATCTTATTTGGAAGTGGCGTCCGGCAGGAACTGCTTTGGGTGAGACAAGCAGAGAAAATGCAATCCGCTGGGGTTCTCCGATCAGGGTTAAAGAAGGGTCGGTCGCTGTTTTTGTGTACTCAGGAAAAGGCGGATTCGTTCAAGATTACATTGAAGGACCTGCGGACACGATAGTTGACACCAATAACCTACCTATTATCGCCTCGCTGATTGGCCTCGCCTACAATGGAAGTACACCTTTTCAGGCCGAGGTTTATTTCATCAATCTGGCAGAGACTGTCCAGACGAAGTTCGCTGTTCCATATTTTGAAGTCTTCGACCCTGAACTAAAAGAATTTAGTGTTCCCGTAGCGGTTAGAGGGTCTATCGATTTTAATATTCAGGACTATAGAGAGTTTGTTAAAAAACACCGGCTTGATGACTTCTCGGTTTCAGATTTACAGGCTCAGATCAAAGACGCTGTAATTGAAAATGTCAAGAGCACCGTTGGAAATGCTCCTGAATATTATGACATTCCCGTCATCCAGATTGAAAGAAAAATCTCGGATATAAAAGCCGACGTTGTCGCTCGCCTCAGAGAAAAGCTCTTCGTGGACTATGGTATCTATCTCAAAGACATAAATGTTGCGGGTCTTGAGATTGACAAGGACAGTGATGGATACAAAGAGTTGAAATCCGTCACTAAAGACCTTACTGCTGAAACCAGAAAAGCGCAGGCTAAGGCCGGGATTAAGGATATTGCTGCAAATCAGAAGCTGGGTGTTTTTGGTAAAGCTGCAAGCATATTTGTTGATGCCAGAGAAGGTGCGTATGCTCGTAGGAAACAGACTCAGCGAGAGTATAGCAAAGAGTATGAAACAGAGCTTGCTGGACGAATTGGCGCGGCAGGCGCAAAGATTGTATCCGCGTTCGGAAAGAAAAATGCTACGCCCTCCTCAAACGGTGGTGCAGGTGCTCCTCCTCCTATTCCGGTACTTACTTATCACGTTGTGATGTTTGGTCAACCTGCTGGGACATATGACATGTCAACCCTTAGAAGAATGGCTGCTGAAGGGAGTCTGACGACAGACAGCCTCGTGTGGACTGATGGGATGGATAATTGGGTAGCAGCAAACACCGTCAGCGATCTTCAAGAACTTTTCGGATCAACAGGAAATGTCCCGCCAGTACCACCAATCCCTAAAGTGTAATAGTTAAAAGAATTCGAGCGTCTTCTCCAGAATGACGGAGGAGGCGCTTTTTCAATGTGCCATGCCCGGCACATTGAAAAACGCCGCTCCCGGAAAGCCCGGAAGCGGCGTTCATCGCCCAGTCCCAATTTGGGACGATACCAATATACCACGGATTGATTCCCGTGTCAGTGCCTTGGAGGTGCCATTTTAGTGCCAACTTTGTGCCATCGTCTTCCCGCTTGTCATCATAGAGGGCAGAGAGTAGAAGTGCCTCAAATCTTTCAGAGAATGCTTTGCTTTTTCGCCGACTCTTGTCTGTTGCTTTTTTTGTGGTAAGATAGTAAAAAAACAGGAGGTTCTGCTGCGCAGAGATGTTCTTTCTGCGACAGCATAAACACCATGCTTGACAGAGATTTTGCTGAAAAATTCATTGACCGCGTGACCCGCTATACAGACTATAACGTGAACATTATGGATGAGCGCGGCATCATCATCGCCAGCCGCGACAAAGCCCGCATCGGACAGTATCACGAGGTCGCGTACCGTCTTGTCACCGGGACGGAGGAGATCGTGGACACCACCGGCATGTCTTTCCCGAATGTCCTGCCGGGCATCAATATGGTCATCGCCACCGGCGGCGTGCGCGAGGGCGTGGTGGGCGTGACCGGGGCGCCGGACGAGGTGCGACCCGTTGCGCTGATGGTGAAGATGGCCTTTGAGACCATGCTCAAGTATGAACGCCAGCAGGAGGAGCAGCGCCGCCGTGCCAATAAAAAAGAGCACTTTATCTACCTTCTGACCCAGGTGGAAAACGCCGACCCTGCTCTGCTGCGGGAGATGGCGCGCGATCTGGGCTATCCGGAGGAAATGGTGCGCGCCCCGATCCTCCTGAAAACCCGGCCGGGCGAGGCAAGTGAGCTGCTTAACATCCTGCGCAGCGGTCCGCTGCACACGAACCGGGATTTCAGCTTTGCCCTGGACGACAGCCATGTGTTGGTGTACAAGGGCTTTCAGCAGCAGAATAAGACCCTGAACGCTGCTTATCGGGTCTTTCTGACAGACTATCTCTCCGTCGTCAAAGGCCGTGCGCAGGCATACATTGGCAGCTTTCAGGACACCTATCCCCAGTACTGCTATGGCTACCGCCACTGCCGCTGGCTGGAAGAGCGCTTTCCGGAGAATGGCCAACCCGTGTTCTTCTACGATCATCTGAGCGGCTATCTGCGGGAAGCGATCCCCCTGCGGGAGCTGCAGCATGCCTTCAGTGTCTGCCGCAGTCAAATGAGCCCGGAGCACAGACGCAGCTTCTGCGAGTCCGTGGGTGCCCTCGTCGAAACAAACTATCACTTTCCCGAGGCTGCCGAACGCCTTTACATCCACAAGAACACCTTGGTTTACCGATACAACGCCATCAAGCAGAATCTGGGGATTGACCCCCTGGCATCCGCGTCTGACCGGGCTTTTCTGGAGGCGTTTTACGCCTATCTCCTGCGGACAAAGGAAGCCGAAAACAGTTGACCTCTCTTGCTTTCCTGAATACAATGCAATATCCTGCTCTTTTCTTTGTGCTGTCAACACAAAGAAAAGAGCTTTTTTCAGCTCTGCGTGACATTCGCAAAAGCCAACCCTCATGCTACAATACAATCACCTCAAGGAAAACCGAAACTGAAAACGAAAGGAAACAGCAACATGAAAGCGATCATTGCCATCGACTCTCTCAAGGGAAGCCTCAGCTCTCTGCAGGCGGGCGACGCCATCCGGGAAGGTATCCTGCGCGTATACAAAGACGCGGTGGTGCAGGTGCGTCCCTTGGCTGACGGCGGTGAGGGCACCGTTGAGGCCCTGACCATCGGCATGGGCGGCGAGCTTCAGACCGTCACGGTCATCGGCCCCCTCGGCGAAAAGGCGGAAGCCCGGTACGGCATCCTGGCCGACGGCGTCACCGCCATCGTGGAGATGTCCGCCGCGGCAGGCATCACCATGGTCCCCGACGAAAAGCGCAACCCCCTTTACACCACCACCTACGGCGTGGGCGAGATGATCCGCGACGCTGTCCGCAAGGGCTGCCGCCACTTCATCGTGGGCATCGGCGGCAGCGCCACCAACGACGGCGGCGTGGGGATGCTCCAGGCGCTGGGCTTTGGGCTGCTGGATGAAAACGGCAGGCAGGTGTCCTTCGGCGCGCAGGGCCTGCAGGAGCTAAAGTCCATTACCGATGACAGGGTGATCCCGGAGCTCAAGGACTGCTCCTTCCGCATTGCCTGTGACGTGACGAATCCTCTTTGCGGCGAGACCGGATGCAGCGCCATCTACGGCCCGCAGAAGGGTGCGACTCCCTCCATGATCCTGCAGATGGACGGCTGGCTCAGAAATTTCGCGAAGCTTGCCGCAGCCTACAACCCCAAGGCGGACCCGGAATTCCCCGGTACCGGCGCGGCGGGCGGTCTGGGCTTTGCCTTCCTGAGCTTCACAAACGCGGTGCTCGAATCCGGTATCAACATCGTGCTCGATGAGACGAAGCTGGAAGAGTACGTGAAAGACGCGGACGTGGTCATCACCGGAGAAGGCCGCCTGGACGGTCAGACCGTCATGGGAAAGGCACCCATCGGCGTGGCAAAGATCGCCAAGAAGTACGGCAAGCCCGTCATTGCTTTCGCCGGCTGCGTAACACCGGACGCCGTTGCCTGCAACGAGCACGGCATCGACGCCTTTTTCCCCATCCTGCGCGGTGTCGTCACCCTGCAGGAGGCAATGGATTCCGCCAATGCCCGTAAGAACATGGCGGATACGGTGGAACAGGTATTTCGGCTCATGAAGATTTGATTGTCATAAAACAGAAAACATAAAATAATTTACATAATATCAAAAACAGGAGAGGTAAAACACTATGGCAGCACAGTTTTCGACTCTCGGCGCCCTGCTCGGGCTTGCTATCGCAATTGTTCTCATTATCCGCAAGGTTGCCCCGGCCTACTGCCTGATTCTCGGCGCGCTGGTGGGCGGTCTCATCGGCGGCGGCGGACTCGCCGGAACCGTCAGCACCATGGTCAGCGGCGCGGGCTCCATGATGAGCTCGGTACTGCGTATTCTCACAAGCGGCATTCTCGCCGGTGCCCTCATCAAGACCGGCTCGGCTCAGAAGATCGCCGAGGCGATCGTGGACAAGCTCGGCCAGAAGCGGGCGATTATGGCTATCTCCATTGCTACCATGATTATCTGCGCGGTCGGCGTATTCATTGATATCTCTGTCATTACCGTGGCGCCCATCGCCCTCGCCATCGGCGAGAAGGCGGGCTTAAGCAAGAGCGGCGTGCTGCTGGCTATGATCGGCGGCGGCAAGGCGGGCAATATCGTCTCCCCGAACCCCAACACCATCGCCGTGTCCGAGGCCTTTGAGCAGCCCCTGACCTCCGTCATGATGCGCAACATCATTCCTGCCCTCTTCGCCCTCGTCATCACCATCATTCTTGCCAACATGCTCTCGAAGAAGAACGACGACCCCATCACCGCTGCTGATCTGGAGGGCAGCGACAAGCAGCAGCTCCCGGGCTTCCTGCCCGCGATCCTCGGTCCTGTCGTTGTGATTGCGCTGCTGGCTCTGCGCCCCATCTGCGGCGTCAGCATTGATCCTCTGATTGCCCTGCCCGTGGGCGGCCTCGTGAGTGTGCTCGTCACCGGCAACGCAAAGAATCTGGTTGCCTACACCGAGTACGGTCTCAGTAAAGTCATCGGTGTGTCCATCCTGCTCATCGGCACCGGCACCATCGCGGGCATCATCAAGGCCTCCGCCCTGCAGAACGATGTGACCAATCTCCTGGCCGCCATGCACATGCCCGCCTTCATCCTCGCGCCTCTGTCGGGCGTTCTGATGGCTGCGGCCACCGCTTCCACCACCGCGGGCGCTACCGTCGCGGCTCAGACCTTCTCTCCGGCCCTGCTGTCCGCAGGTGTCCCGGCGCTGGCTGCCGCCGCCATGATCCACGCGGGCGCCACAGTTCTGGACTCTCTGCCTCACGGCTCCTTCTTCCACGCCACCGGCGGCAGCGTCGGCATGGGTATCTCCAAGCGCATGAAGCTCATCCCCTTTGAGGCTCTCGTCGGTCTCACCAGCACCATTGTCGCCGTTGTGATCTATGTGATCGCCGGTTGATGAAATTCAACAAAGGCAAGCGTTCTACACAGACATATCCATGCTCCTTCAATAACTCTGTTTCCCCTTTTTCTTCCTTCGGAAGCCCAGCGGATTCGTCCAACGGGCTTCCACTTTTTCTTGCGCAGAAAAAAGAAAGAGGATATACTAAAAATAGAGAATAAGCCTAAGAGGAGGGCGCTGAGATGGATGAACGGCTTATCTTTCATGTGGATGTCAACAGTGCCTTCCTGTCCTGGGAGGCAACGCGGCGCGTCAAAAACGGCGAGCCCGATCTACGCCTGATCCCGTCCTGTATCGGAGGTGATCCGGAATCCAGAAGGGGAGTTGTGCTTGCAAAGTCCATCCCGGCGAAGGCGTTCAAAATCAAGACGGGTGAGCCGATCGCCATGGCGCTGAGAAAATGCCCTCAGCTTGTGATCGCAAAACCGGATTTCAAGCTGTATTCGGCCTGTTCCAAAGCCTTTAAGGACATCTGCCGCAGCTATGCGCCGGTCGTGGAGGAGTTTTCCATCGACGAATGCTTCATGGACATGACCGGTACCGGACACATGTACCCCGATCCTGTTGCGCTGGCGCACACGATCAAAAATAAAATCCGGGATGAGCTTGGGTTTACGGTGAATATCGGCATCGGACGAAGCAAGCTCTGTGCCAAGATGGCGAGCGACTTTGAAAAGCCGGATAAGGTACACACGCTCTATCCGGAGGAAATCCCGGACAAGCTCTGGCCGCTGCCGGTGGGGGACTTGCTGTTCGTGGGTGGCGCATCCGCAAATCGGCTGCGAGAAGAACATATCTACACAATCGGAGAGCTTGCGCATACTGATCTGGAGCTCCTGCGAAGGATCCTCGGCGACAAGATGAGTCTCCAGGCCAGCAATTACGCAAATGGCATCGACAATTCTCCCGTCCGGGCAGAGCCGGAAGAGGCCAAGGGCTACAGCAATTCTGTGACGCTTGAGGAAAACGTGACTACACTGGAGGCGGCAGACGCGATCCTGCTGGCTCTTTCGGACAGCGTCTCAGCCCATATGCGTTCTGACGGGTCAAAGGCCTATTGCGTGGCGGTGTCCATCCGCTATCTGGACTTCAAAAACCGCTCGCATCAGTGCAAGACAGACCATCCGGTAGAATCCACGCGGGAGATCTATGAGCTGTCGAAGCGGCTGCTCCGGGAGCTGTGGAAAGATCACAGGCCGCTGCGGCTTATGAGCATCGCGCTTTCCAACCTCACAAGAGAAGATGAGGTAGGACAGATGTCTCTGTTTGGAGATGAGGACAGCGGAAGGCGGGCA
>JBGUWL010000244.1:0-6770 GCA_045221075.1 Acutalibacteraceae bacterium | reverse complement strand
ACCGTTATGAGGAAGCCGCCCGCACAGTGCAGGATTTCAAAGACGTTCATGCCACATGGGACAAGCTGGACGCGAATCGTGAGCGCCGGGTACGATACCATGAGCTTTTGCGCGGCGATGTCCCGTTGGACTACCAGGTGGATTACGCTGCTGCGTCCTTTGTACCTCGCTGGCGGAACGATCCTACGGAGCGGCAGATGCTGCGTGGCGACTTTTTGGATTACTTCTTTGATTGTCCCTACGAAATGCACGATCTGACAACAAAGGAGTATCTTCGGCAGATCATCATGGGTATGAGCAGAAATCACAAGGAGATCTTCTATTTCCTGTTCCTGCGCCTGTACAGCCCTCAGTATGTGGCGCTCATGCGGGGGCAGACGGATCGGAACATCCGCAAGGTGCGGGATACCGTTATCCGAAAGATACACAAGAAGATGTTTAAGCAACTTACGAAGATGCATGATCACGGGTATGTTCCGGGGGCCAGAGAATCGACATTTCTTCAGGAATGGGGTCAAGCAAACGAACAATTCCCTGATGAACAAGAGGAGGACTTGTCCGAATGAAGAACTTTTTTGAACATACAAGCGCCAGTTGGGTGCGCTATTCGGATTACGAATGGAAGAAAGCTCCAGACGGAAAAGATTATCTTGTCCCCACCGAAAACGCGGAGCCAAAGTCTTATGATCCGATGAAGGTCGCGGAAGAACTGGTTTTAGCTGCCGCGGATATTGGCCTGATGCTGTTTCGCCGGGAACCTGCGAAGGCAGTCAAAGAGGTCATCCGCGCATTTGCCGGTAGGTATGGCCTGCTTGGAATCATGACCGCGCTGCCGACGACACCGCGCTTTATCGAGTACGAGAAGGTCTATTTCAATAAGAATCAGCTTATCCCGGCGGAGAGCATGGACACCGGAGATTACATCAGCCTGTTTTTCCCGTTCCGCAAGCCGGATTTTCACAAACAGGGTGTCGAGTCCGTCTGGAATACGGATGACCGCATGATGATGGCGCTGATCATGACCTATAGGACGGAGCCGCAGGCCATGGTGATGAGCTTCATGCGGGACTACGGCGAGCAGTATGACTGGCTGGTTTCCGTATTCAAGGACTGGACGTTCACGCTGGTGACCGCCACCCTGTATTACACGGACAAGGATACCTTGGACGAGGAGACACTTGATCTGTACCGCAAGGGCATGGCCTCTTTTGAGGGCAACACGCCGACCTACCATCTGGAGCTGCGCGATCATCCGACGCTTGTCTGGGACTTCCACTCGCTTTTGCTGAACATCCGTATTCTATTCAGCATGGCACTGACAGAAGAGGAGAATCCACTGCGTATCTGCAAGCACTGCCAGCATCCCTTCTTTGCGGAAAAAGCAGATGCAGAGTATTGTTCTCTCGATTGTCGCAACAAACACAAGAAGGGGAAAAAGTAAAAAGCATTTTTGAATCCCGTCTCATGAAAAAAGCGGCTGCAAGTATCGGTGAGTTACCGAGTTTGCAACCGCTTTTACAAGAGTTTTATTAGATTTCCCGCATTTGTCCGTCAGTCAACACATCCATC
This sequence comes from Acutalibacteraceae bacterium, assembly GCA_045221075.1. Lineage (GTDB taxonomy): Bacteria > Bacillota > Clostridia > Oscillospirales > Acutalibacteraceae > UBA1213. The sequence continues at coordinate 5,201 of JBGUWL010000244.1, read as the reverse complement.
ATGATTTTTGAGCCGAGGCGGAATGCGTAGATGAAGGTCTCACAGTCTGTCAGCACATTGACCTCGCGCTGGGCAGTCATGTAGGCTTCAAACTGTTCTTTTTGCTTTTCAGTCAGAGTACCGAGCAGCGTATCCCCGGCCTTCACGACTTCGTTTAACGCCCTGGAATATTGACTGCCCTTCTCGAAGCTGCGCTCACTGGGGTGAATGTCTCCCATGTAAAGGTCTTCCAACACTTGCATCACAGCACCCCTTTCAGCAATAGACCAGCTCGTTCATGACGATCTCTTCCGAGCGGTTATGGATGCTGTTCATGTGCCTGACCCATTCAAATTGATCTGCGGCTTTGAGCGCTTCAGTTACACCTTCCCGATCAGCCATCTGTCGGGTAAGCAGATCCATCCGATCAACACAGGCATGGTCAATCTCCGACAGGTGCTGATACAGTTTACAGGACAGGACCAGGTTAGAATACAAGACTGGACGGTGCTCTTGAAGATAGCGCTTTCGCATGCGGCCATATTTACCAATAGTAAATTGTTCTTCATCAGGGAGGACAAGATTGGGGATGAGATAGTCCCCGCATCGGGAATACGAGATTTCCATTTTAGATGGCTCCTTTCGTGGTAGAATGATGCTTGCAGTTGCGGGAGTGCCTGATTACTCGGGCATTTTGCCTCCTTTCTCCCAACTGCCGTGTCACTTTGCCACAAATGAGCCGCAGTCAGGTGTAGTTTATGAGGGATAAATTCCTCCTTTACAAACTACACCCGGGAGGGAGATCTTGTTTAGAAATCTGCTTACTGATAGCGTCAGCAAGCAGGGCAGGTGTGGACACACTTTGCAAAAATGCTCGCTTCCGCAAAAGCGTTAGCAAGCAATGCAAGTGTCATGACACTCTGCTTTTTTCGAATCGGCAAGCAGGGCAAGTGTCATGACACTTTGAAAAAAGTGCATTCCCTTGCCTCTTGCCTCTCGCAAAAACTTGTTGAGGCTCCGCCCCAAACCCCAATCAGAATTTCAGATTTCATCTGAAAGCTGCGCGATTCTGCGAATCGCTTGACTCAGAGAATGTCATATCGTAAAACTATATCTTGTGTTTTTGTTACACATTTGTCCTTGACATGTCAGTGATTACGGGAGAAAATAAGAAAAACAGAAAAAGAAAGGACCCGTTATGGGGTAGTGGTGTTCAAACAATGTCGTTTTTGGAGTTGCAGCCCACGCAGGACACCCTGATCAATTCTCTGATAAATGATTCAATTGGACGAACGAAGGATATTGTTCGCTTTTCTCATTATATCAACGATCTTGATACTAGCTTTTCGATAGCGATTGACAGCGGATGGGGTTGCGGGAAAACATTTTTTATAAAACAAACCAAATTGGTTCTCGATGCATATAATGATTATGGTATACAAACCATAAACGAAGAGGAACGTACAAATATTAGAAACTGTGTTTCGCGCATCAAGCTGACCGGAAATCAGAGTTCAGAATTTGAACCTCAAGTATGCGTCTACTATGACGCTTGGGCAAACGATAATGATAGTGATCCGCTACTATCATTGGTTTATGAGATACTAAAAAGCGTACATGCGGATTTTTCCTTTAAGGAAGGAAAAAACATTTTTGAAATTTCTGCAGCGATCATAGAGTTCTTCACGGGGAAAAGTGCGAATGATCTGATTGCAGCTTTTCGCTCAAGCAGCCCCTTCGACGGAATAACCGCCCAGCGTAATCTTCATGAATTGATCAACGAGTTTTTATCAGAACTTCTTAAAGAACGCGGGAACCGTCTTGTTGTTTTTGTTGATGAGCTTGATAGATGCAAGCCTGATTATGCTGTACGTTTGCTGGAACGTGTAAAGCATTATTTCTCTAACGACCATATTGTTTTTGTGTTCTCCATAAACTGTGACGCGCTTCAGCATACAATCCGTAGGTACTATGGCGATGACTTTGACGCGACGCGCTATCTAGATCGTTTTTTTGACATCACGATGGAACTGCCGCCTTATGACGAGAACTTGTTTTTTAACTCTATCGGTCTCTATGACACCAGCTATATTTTTGATCATTTCAGAAAAAATATTGTACGTCGTTACCATCTATCGATGCGCGAAATGATCAGATATTATAAGATTACATCTATCATTGCACATAATTATATTCACACTTTTGGCCGAGGCTTTGCGGAAGACAATGCTTATACTATCAGCCTGCTGTTTATCTTACCGGTGGCGGTCATTCTAAGGATGACAGACAGAGACGCATATAGTGCTTTTATCAGCGGAAAGAACAGCAATCCGATTTTAGAAGCCGCTGATCTTGAGATTGGCCGATCCGTGTGGGGGATGTTGTTAAATAGCGATGAAACATTTGATGTAAAGAATCCAAAAAACATGAAGGTAGTCAGCCTCACTGACAAAATAGAAGAAGTATACGAGGCACTCTTTTCAAATCCACTATCATCTCGTCAACGTGAAGTGTATATTGGCGATACATGTTTCAACAGAGAAACAAGAGACCGTTTTCTCCGCACTCTCAGCGCGATGTCTGATGAAGCAGATTATAGTTTTTGATCTTTTGAGGTATTCCCATGTTCTACAGAATGATCGAGCGCAAACGTGATCAGTGGTTTGCATCGGAAGATTGCACGGTGCAGGCGCTGGTGGACTATATCATAAAAGCCGGGCAGATGCGCGACGCGCAGGTGGATGCCATCAAGACCTATCTGTTTTTGAAGGTGGCCTGTGACTGCAAACCTCTGAATGAGCTTTTCACAAATGGCATATTCAACACGCTGGACATTGCGGAGCTTTCGCTCCCGGACAGCGTGAAGGACTATTTGCGCAATAATCCCGCAGCCGCCGCGCTCTACGAATACGCAAGCCAGACCAATGACAGCGGTGAGCAGGTTTCCAAGAAGCTGCAGCAGCAGATTGCAAGCGATCCGGCCGGCATCGACTACAGAAAATTTTTCAAAGACACTTTTTATGGTGTCTCCTATACCGATTATCTGTTCAGCCTTCCCATGGGTGCGGGCAAAACTTTTCTCATGGCGGCGTTCATTTATCTGGATCTGTATTTTGCGGCGAATGAGCCGATGAACCCTGCGTTTGCGCATAACTTTATTATTTTTGCGCCTTCCGGCCTCAAATCCTCCGTGGTGCCGAGCCTGCGCACCATTCAGAAATTTGACCCCGCCTGGGTGCTGCCGGAACCCGCCGCGTCTGAGATCAAGCGCATGATCTCTTTTGAGGTGCTGGATCAGAACAAGACCGCAAAGAAATCCAACAAAACAAAGAATCCGAACGTGCAGAAGATTGCGAACCATCAGCCGCTGAATGAACTGTTCGGGTTAGTAGCCGTGACGAATGCGGAAAAGGTCATTCTTGATCGAGTCGCAGAAAAAGACGGCCAAATTTTGTTGGATGCGTGGAGTGATGAAGCGGAAAAGCAGGCAAACGAACTGCGTTTTCTGATCGGAAAACTGCCCGCGCTTGCCATTTTCATTGACGAGGTCCACCACGCTGTCAGCAATGCGGACAAAGAGCAGGAGCGCAAGCTGCGTGCGGTTGTGAACCGCTGGTCAGAGAATGGGACTATAAACATGGTTGCCGGCTTTTCCGGTACTCCCTATCTCGACAAGGCCGAGAAGATTGAAGTGCTCCCCGGCCTCTCTGTCGCCACGGCGGAGATCAGCAACATCGTGTATTTCTACCCGCTCATTGACGGCGTTGGCAATTTCCTTAAGCGTCCCGTGGTCAAAATTGCGGAACAGGCCAGCAGCGCCCGCATCATTGAAGACGGCGTCCGCACTTTCCTGGACACCTATAAGGATACTGTTTACGCTGACGGCACCACCGCCAAGCTCGGCATTTACTGCGGTACGATTTCCAAGCTGGAGGAGCTTGTATATCCTCTCGTCCTGCGTGTTGCCAAAGAGTATGGGCTATGTGAGGGGAACATCCTGCGTTTCTATCGGGAATCCAACAGCAAGGACCCGAATGCCAAGAAGTATAAAGCGCCCGCTGACAGTCAGATGGAGTTTGATATTCTGGACAAGCCCATTTCCAAAACACGGATCATTTTGCTCGTACAGATTGGCAAGGAGGGCTGGGACTGCCGCAGCCTCACCGGAATCATTCTCTCTCAGGAGGGTGACTGCCCGAAGAACATGGTGCTGCAAACCTCCTGCCGCTGTCTGCGTCAGGTCGTGAAGGGCAGCCCGGAGACGGCGCTCATTTATCTTAACGATACCAACGCCGCCAAGCTCAACGAGCAGCTGCAGCAACAGCATCATATCTCCCTCAAGGAGTTTGCTGATGCCGACCACAGCAAGACGGAGCTAAACCGCTATAACCGTATGGAATACCTGAAGCTCCCCAAGATCGACTTTTATCAGCTCGCGATCCGGTATACGGAAGAAAAAGTAGAAGAGCTGGCCCCCGAAAAGCATATTCCCGCCGCGGCGGACAATGCCAGGCGTGACAGCAGCATCGTGCGCACGACAGATCTGACTATGAAGACCCCCACCATCGAAGTTGACTTCGCTGAGCGCGGGGTCGAGTCTGCATCCTTTGACGTCTGGCTGTATGCGATCGTTAAGGGCAGCTTCGGCACACTCACCATGCCCGAATTGAACCGGCACAGAGATGCGCTGCGCGAGGTATTTGACACTATCACGTTTGAAGCAGAAAACGGGAACCGGGTTTTCAGCTCCCACTATGACCGTGCGATTGTGGAGGCAAATATACGCAAAGCCTTTGCTGAAAAGCGCAGCTACCGGACGAGTGAAGAAGTGATTCCCACGGCGGCTAGCCTGCTGAACATAGCGAATTTTACACCGAAGATTTATACAGAGAAGCCGGAGAACTATTTCCCGGAGCAGGACATCGTCGAAAAAATACATCTGGACGACAACGGAGATTTGAAACCGGACAAGGCAACTGCTCAGATGTTGGAGTACGCGGAAGCCAACGGCATGTCGGACGTTGTTGAGATGCTTAAAAAGAAAATCACGTCTCATCCTCAGAAGGACCGTAGCTTCCATTACCTGCCCTACCACACGGACAGCGGCTTTGAGCAGACCTTCCTGCGCGAGGTGTTGGCCTTCCCGCAGTTGGAAGAGCTTGGGCTTGAGGTCTACTACAACGGCGACCGTGCCATGACCGAGTTCAAGATCAAGTGCTATA
>JBGUWL010000243.1:0-37352 GCA_045221075.1 Acutalibacteraceae bacterium | reverse complement strand
CAGCCCCGTAATAAGTCGGCTGATATTTGTAGCTATTATCAATATTATTATAAAACAAAGATGGTAAAAAGAGACTGTTACTCTTGTCACCAGAAAAGACCCGGTAATGAAAAGCGTGAACATCAGTTGAAGTGTTGTAATAATTAAATTTTATGTAAATCCCAGAGCTTTCATCTGTGAAATCACTCATTCTATTCCAATCATGCGGGTAGTATTTTGATTCGTAATAATAATAATATACAAGTTCTTCCAGAAAATCCATGGATTCAAACGTAAACTCACCAAGATCCTGAATCTTAAATTTCTCACCCAGTTTAACCTTTATGTAGCCGGGGAAGGCAGATTGGGCGTATGCGGTTCCCTTGGGATAGACTTCGCGCAAACTCTGATCTGATCTGTCGTAAAACAGGGTAAACGTAAACGTGTTATTAGACAGCTTGTACGCGGTCGTATTACCCTGCGTCTCCTGCTCCAAAACCTGGTATCCCTGTTTCTGAAGCTCCTTGCCGTAATCCTCCATTTGGTACGCGCTGACATTCTGATAGAGGACAATTATGCCGCCTTCCTTGTTCTCCGTCTCTTCATCAGCCATTACGCCCGCGAAATCGCCGAAGCTGGGGGCTATACTGCTTTGGGGTGTCTTGATTGGCATCGGCTCTGGTGGCAGTAAATCAAACAGAGAACTTGCGCTTGCGCTTGACGACATTATTAAAAACGCAAGTATGCAGATCAGAAAACATCTCATGAATCGTTCCATATCATCGTGGCCTCCTTTGTATGCATTTGAGTTCAAGTGTCTGGCTGTATAGCCTTCAATATATTATTTTAATTATACCAGAAGCAAGGTAAAAAGCAAGGATTTTTCTCCCGCTTTATCTCCGTTTTTCTCTGGAGTTTTCTATGATTCAAGATAGTATTATGCTGTTCCGCTTTTACTTTGATTATTTGCACAGTTGCCTCAATGGAATCCGCTACGCTGGAAATGTGGTCTGTCACATAGTAAAGGCATTCAGATACGCGGGCGGTACGGTTTTGGTCAGCCATACGCCGTTTTCCGAGAGGTAAAAGCGAAAGCCGTCCTCCTGCATGCGCCTCGCCTGAATGCGAAAGACAAACGGTTTTCCGTGCCTTTTCCCAACATTGATCGCCGTTTGGATATCTGTGGACATATGGACATACAGGCGATTTCCCGGCAGCAGCCCTTGTTCGAGTATCGATGGGACAGCCCTCTCTCCGGTCCCGTGGTATAGGATCTCCGGTGGAACCGCTTCCCGCAGTTCCACATCCACATGGATGGAGTGGCCCTGATTTGCCCGAATCTTCGTGTGATCTTCATTGAACGCATACCGCTGCTTATTGTTTGTACGGACGATCTCTTCCAGTACTTCCATGTTGAATTCCGGCCTGGTTTTTTGGATCCCGGCAATCAGCTCGTCCACCTTTGCCCAGCCGTGCTCATCCAGGGTGATGCCGATCGTCTCCGGCTTATGCCGCAGGATCAAGGCGATATACTTCCCTGTACTGGTCAGATCAATCATGCTGTACTCCTTTCCGCCGCCCTTTCCAGCCTTTGATTCCCGACACAAGGGAGATGAGCGCGGCTAAAAAACTGATCTCCGCCGCGATCCCAAGCTGCCCCGACCGATGATGTTCCAGCTCTACGGCAGGCACTTCACAGGTTTCCACCGTTGTCCGGATGGTATGCAGATCTCTCCCGATCAAGAGCAGGAGAATCAAGAACAGGAGCGTAAAGGCAAGCGCCAGCGGCAAACCGCGCTCTCTGAGAAAACAAGTTAGCTTTCCTAACTGCCTTTCAGGGCGCAGCGCCCGGAGCAGGGCATGAACCGTAAGCGCCAGCAGCGAAGCCATAAGCACCAGCAGTTGGATTGAGAAGTAGAGCATGCTTATGCTCTCATATAGTCTGTCCTGCCCATTCCAGCGATTCACTTGCCACCGCCCGTAATCAAGCTCTACGAGGAAGGCGCTCTCCACCGTGAGATACAGCAGAAATGCCGCTAGTATTCCCAATAGGCAAATCTTTATCCATTTCCCGGCTGTGGTTTTCGCCGTCATCCTTTCACACTCCCTGCATAATGCTTTTTGGCGCTCTCTGCACCGCTTACTGTGCCTGCGTCTCTGAGGTCTCATATACCTGCATGGTCGCCTCGATGGAGTCCACCACGCTGGTGATATGGTACTTCAGTACGAACAGGATGTCCGAGTCCTCCGGGTACAGGGTCTTTGCTTTTCGGAGCAGCGGGAGGACGTATTGCCTTGTCTCCTCAATATAGGCCTTCAGTTTTTCCTTGGAGAAGGTCCCCGCCATGCTGGACACGTTGTGGCAGCGGTCGATGAGCTTGGTCAGCGTCGCCGCCCGATCTTGCTGGATCATGTTGTAGTAACGGTTCTTGGCGATTTCTTTTGTCTCGCCCTTCATGACGGAGAAGGTCAGCAGCTCCACGCTGTGCCGGACGGCCTCGCTCACCGGCAGGAGCGCGGGATCAACCCCGCAGTCTTCGCAAACGTCATGCAGCAGGATCGTCGCGATCACCGCGTCCTCCCGGATACCGATGCTGATGGCGTTGCAGGCCATGGTCAAGGGGTGCACGATGTACGGCTCCCCACTTTTACGGAGCTGCCCACTGTGCTTCTCGCGGGCATAGGACAGCGCTTTCAGCGTCTCCGTCATATGAGCGCCGTTTGCGAAGCCCCGTATGTAAGTGTACATTTTCTCAGAACTAAAGCTCGATTTATTCATATACAGCCTCCTGAAGTATGATAAAGCACAAATCCAACCTAACGCCCAATCTCTCGCAAGTTATTCGTTAATCCGTATCAAAAACGATTTGTTGAAGCACTAAATATGGCCTTTTCCATGACAGTTGGGGCACAGGCCTGTTCCGTAGCAGTGGGGACAGTATTCTTCTTTTGGTTCCGATCCCAAATCCTGCCCCGTCCCAAAGCAGTAAGGGCATAGTCCTTTTCCCTTGCACATCTGACATGAAGCCTGCTGTTCCAAATCCTTGTCAGACTTGTCGCTGTTTTCTTCGGTGTCTTGTCTGATATGTGTCGTCATACTGTTCTCTTTGCAACAGCAATCTGCCTTACAACAGTATGATGCCGATTCCTCATATTCGGATAAATCCATCAATGCCAGCGCAGCGCGTCTTGCAGCTTCACACTTTTCATATACTACTGCCTTTTGCCGCAAAAGCTCCAGATAATCCAGAAGAACAGCGATCTTCTCTTCAGCCGTGCGCTCTTCGTCATCTTTCGTCGGAAGCGGTGCATCCTGTGCGAAGGCTATACACGATACGGAAGACAAAAGCGCCAGCATCAAAATCACGCAAATAAGTTTCATCCCTGTTTTCATTGTCTCATTCCTTTCTATTATGTACCTGCCTTGAAATTGTACACCGGCCTGATCTGCTTGACGACCTCCGCCGTGGGGCCGATCTGGCTGTGAAGTCCTTGCAGGCCATGCGGAGTCGTGAGCGGCAATGCTCACTCTTGAAAATGGATTTGAGCATCGCGTGGTAAAGAAATCTCTCCCTTCTCCCAAACGGCATCCCATTCATGTTTGCTTCCCATATAGTAGATATCCCTCAGCCATGTGCAGCCCACAAACGCTTTTTTGGCGATGCTGGTCACACCCGCCGGAATCGCCACGCTCGTCAGGCTGCGGCATCCGCTGAACGCCCCTTCTTCAATCTCGGTTATGCCAGATGGTATTGTTATTGTTTTTAGTCGCTTACAGCTACTAAATGTATATCTTTTGATACTTTCTAACTTACCCATGATTGTGATGTTTTCCAAATTCTTGCAGCCGGAAAACGCTCCCTCGCCGATATTGGTCACGCTGGGCGGGATCGTGATACTTGTTATACTTTTACACTTGTTAAATGCAGATTTTCCTATGGTGGTCACTCCGCATGGGATGGTAATAGACCACAGATTTCTGCAACCGGAAAACGCATTGTCTCCAATGCTTGTCACACTTCCTGGAAGGATGATCCTCTCAAGGGTGACGCAGCCTACGAACGCGTATTCCCTGATGTGAATCATGCCGTCCATAATCGTGACTTTTTTCAAATTCTCGCAGAAAGAGAACGATGCTTTTTCTAAACTGGTCACACTCTGTGGAATCGTGATTGTTTTCAAACTGCTGCAGTTTGTAAACGCGTGATAACCGATACTGGTCAGACTCTCCGGAAGCATGATATTCGGCAAGCCCTTGCAGTTTGAAAATGCGCCTTCACCGATGCTGGTTATACCCGCTTGAATCACAACCCGTTTTATTTGACTATCCCAAAGAACAGGAATGCCTTTTAATGTAGAGTAAAAGTTTTCCAGCTTCCCTGTGCCTGAAATGGTCAGGTCGCCTTTTTTGTCCAGCACCCATGTCAGGTTATCGCCGCAGTTGCCCGATCGATATATTGGCGTCGCGTCTTTGAGAGGTGACAAAAAATGGATGTGTACATTGTCAGGTATAATATTTCTCCCATTCTTGCTTATTGCACGCCAGTCATTTCCGCTTCCCGAATAATAGATATCGGTCCGGTTGCTATGTGTGTCAAACGGCTTTTTTTCTAATCGAATCAAACTAACCGGAAGGTTGATTCGCGCCAGGCTGCCGCAGTTGAGAAAGGCATCTTCGCCGATGATGGTCACACCCTCCGGAATCGCCACGCTCGTCAGGCTGCTGCAGCCCCGGAACGCGCCCATGCCGATGCTGGTCACACCCGCCGGAAGCTTTATACTCGTCAAGCCGCTGCAGCCCTCGAACGCGCCCACGTCGATGCTGGTCACACCCGCCGGAAGCTCTATACTCGTCAAGCCGCTGCAGCCCCGGAACGCGCTCGCGCCGATGCTGGTCACACCCGCCGGAATCGCCACGCTCGTCAGGCTGCTGCAGCCCCGGAACGCGCCCTCGCCGATGCTGGTCACACCCGCCGGAAGCTTAATACTCGTCAAGCCGCTGCAGCCCTCGAACGCTTCTCTCCCTATACGGGTCACAGTCTCTGGAATGACAATACGCGTGAGGGTTTTACACTCGGAAAATAAATTGTCATCGACGCAGGCCGCTGTCTCTGAGATCACGAAATCTGTTATATTTTGGATGCCAAGCGACAGGTATTTTTCAATGTTCATCATGAAGTCCGGAACGGCGGAAATTCTTGGTTTTCCCCATTGGAAATAGATTTCTGCCTCACGCGGTATACCGGTCAGCGTGCGTGCCGGATCTTCCTCCAGTGCTCGAATAAAACACAACTCCCAATACACTGACGGTCTTCTGTCTATGTCCATATAGAAAGTGCGATAGGTGCCGGAACGGTCCCGTATCCTGTGGATCATAATACCGGTCCAGTTGTCTCTTTTCCCGGCATAAAAAACAGCTTTCAGGCCGGAACAGCAGGAAAACGCGCCTATGTGTATCTCCTTTACACTTTTTGGAATAAACATATATGAAAGGTTTCTGCAGTGCTTGAACGTGTTCTCATTAATTCTGGTTACACCCTCCGGGATCACTACACTTGTCAGCCCGCTGCAGCCCTTGAACGCTTCACGGCCGATGCTGGTCAAGCCCTCGGGAAGCACGATGCTCTTCAGGCCGCTGCAGCCGCTGAATGCTTCACGGCCGATGCTGGTCAAGCCCTCGGGAAGCACGATGCTCTTCAGGCCGCTGCAGCCCCGGAACGCGTAGCATCCGATCCTTGTCACGCCCATCTGAATCATAGCACATTTTTTCGGAAAGGGGATATACGTCCACGGGCTAAAAGATTGATAGTCCGCCATCTCCCCCGTGCCGGAGATGGTCAGCGTGCCGTCCTCGTCCAGCGTCCAGGTGAGGTTTTCACCGCAGGTTCCAGATTCGATCATTTCCTTTTCTCCTTTCTGCTTCGGCGTGTTCTGTCTCCGTTCCGCTTATGTACCTGCCTTGAAATTATACACCGGCCTGATCTGCTTGACAACCTCTGCCGTGGAGCCGATCTGGCTGAGGATCGCGTCTTGCGGAAGTACGCCTCTCTACACAATTATATGTGGGTATCGGCTCTGCTCAGCCAACGGACTTTCACCGTAGAGGAGGGGCTTGCGCCCCTCCCGCGCGGTATCGCAAACGTCTTCTGTATTCGCCGGGCGAATATGCACAACACAGGCCGTCCTGCACGGGAGGGGCACAAGCCCCTCCCCTACGGCGTCAAACCGTCTGCTGAACAAGCCGATACCCATCTATGGCAAAACCAATGCCCGTGGAAAAATTGAACGTCTCCACGGGCATTCTTATGAGATATCGCTTTAATTTAACTTGCCGTGACAGACAGGACAGTCGCCTTTTCCGTGGCAGGTCGGGCACTCAATTACGCCGGCACCCTTGCAGCGAGAGCAGTCTCCGCTACCTTTGCAGTAAACACATTCCCGCTCTTTCATCTGACCGCCAGAGTAAGAAACAGTAGAGCCAAATCCATCGCAGTGTGGGCAATTGCCCATCAAGCACAGGTTCGGACAATCCACGCAGCATTCGCCGAAACACTCAGGGCAGTCGCCCAGTCCGCCGCAGAAGGAACAGAAGCTTTCGCCGGAGGAATAGGGGGACTCGCTGCTGCCGCTGGTACCGCCGCCGCTTGTGCCATTGACCCTGGTGGTGATGCTGCCGGAGCCGGTGCTGATGCTGGGAGTGGCGGCGTCAGCCGTCCAGTGTGCATACAAGGTTACATCGCCAGTGATATGGACAGTGATGTTGTCTCTGATCTGCTCGCCAGCTGCTGGGTCGGTAAACCAGCCGGCAAAGCTGTGCCCGGCCCAGGATGGTTTGGGAAGAATCCCAACATTCCCACCATCGGTAATCTGCATCGTCCGCTCCTTCACGCGCCCGCCGTTTGCATCAAAGGTGATCGTGAAGGAGGGCTCGGTGACCTCAATCGTGACTGTGTGCTTGTACTGATGATTTCTGCCTCTGGTCGCGGTTCCGCAGAGAACAGCCCTGCCGGCCTTGACCGCCTCCACGCGGCAGTCCACATGCTGCAAATCCGAAAGAACACGGATGCAGTCCGCGCCGGAGACGACCGCCCATTGATAGGTAAAGTCCTTGCTGTAATTTGAATAGTGTGTGACTGTGAGGGTCTCCCCGACATACAGAGACGCGTCTCTCGAAACATCGGCGTAAGATACTGTCGGAAGTGCAGCAAAAAGCAGAGACATGAGCAATACGCACACAAGAAACCGATGCGGGATAGGGCGGCGCGCGCTGGAACAATTGGTGTTTTTCATAGTGATAATCTCCTTTCAGTTGACTTCGGGTCAAATTGTTTTTCTTCAACAGTTTACCTAATTGAGAAGCCTGTCAAAACCATGCCGTCTGCTTTCGCTCTCCATTATCAATTTAGCACGGTGTCGCAGATTCTTTTGCAAAGCCTTTCCGCTTTTCATCTGCATAATAGTCTATCATGGCCTCCCGCCTGTTTCCCGGAAAATTATTTGCGAGCTCTGCTTGTCAGCCCATTACAGCCATCGAACGCTCCCTCGCCGATGCTGGTCAACCCCTCCGGAAGCACGATGCCCGTCAGCCCGCTGCAGCCCCTGAACGCTTCCTTGCCTATGCTGGTCAAGCCCTCCGGAAGCACGATGCTCGTCAGCCCGCTGCAGCCACCGAACGCGCGTTCACCGATGCTGGTCAAGCCCTCCGGAAGCACGATGCTCGTCAGTCCGCTGCAGCCACAGAACGCGTACTTGCCGATGCTGGTCACGCTCTCGGGAAGCTCAATGCTCGTCAGTCCACTGCAGTCCCTGAACGCTTCCTTGCCAATGCTGGTCAAGCCCTCCGGAAGCTCAATGCTCGTCAGTCCACTGCAGCCCCTGAACGCTTCCTTGCCAATGCTGGTCAAGCCCTTGGGAAGCACCACGCTCGTCAGTCCGCAACAGTTCTGGAACGCGTAATCGCCGATGCTGGTCTCGCCCTCCGGAAGCACGATGTTCGTCAGCCCACTGCAGCCCTTGAACGCTTCCTCGCCGATGCTGGTCACGCCCTCTGGAAGCTCAATGCTCGTCAGCCCGCTGCAGCCCCTGAACGCGCCACAGCCGATGCTGGTCAAGCCCTCCGGAAGCACGATACTCGTCAGCCCGCTGCAGTCACAGAACGCGTAATTGCTGATGCTGGTCAAGCCCTGTTGAATGACAACTGTTTCTACGCGGAGACGTTTCCAAGGATTATAGCACCAAGGATAGTTTTGCATCTCCCCTGTGCCCTTGATGGTCAGGGTACCGTCCTCATCCAGCGTCCAGGTCAGGTTTTTACCGCAGGATCCCGATTTAATCATTTTCATTTCCTCTTTCTGTTTCGGCATGTTCTATCTTTGTTTTGCTTATGTTCCGGCCTTGAAATTATACAGCGGTCTGATCCGCTTGACGACCTCCGCCGTGGGGCCGATCTGGCTCAGGATCGCGTCGAGGCCCTTGTAGGCCATGGGGGACTCATCCAGGGTGCCCTGCGCCACGCAGGTGGTATAGACGCCCTGCATCTGGCGTTTAAACTCCTCCACGCTCAGGCTCTCCTGCGCCGCGGTGCGGCTGAGAAGGCGGCCCGCGCCGTGAGGGGCCGAGCAGTTCCACTCCTCATTGCCTTTGCCGACGCAAATCAGCGCTCCGTCGCGCATGTTGATCGGGATCAGCAGCCGCTCGCCCTTTTGCGCGGAGACGGAGCCCTTGCGCAGAATGCGGTGCTCGGTGTCGATATAATTGTGGATCGTGGTGAAGCGGTCGTGCTCTGTCAGACCCATGCCCTCGAGGATCGTCCGGGTCATGGCTTCGCGGTTCAGAGCGGCAAAACGCTGGACCAGCTTCATATCGTGCAGGTAGTCCTCCAGGTTCTTTCCCTCCACGAAGGCGAACTTCTCGGGGATATCCATAGAGGCGGCATAGTTTTCCGACAGCTCGCGCAGCCCGGTCTGAATCTCGTTTGTCCGGCCCTCCGCCTTGTATCGCTCAATAAGCTCGCGCCGGGCTTCGTCGCTGACGCGGTGCATGGCCTGCCAGCCGATACGACGATAGTACTGCGCGGTCTGGCCGCCCAGCTGTCGGCTGCCGGAGTGGACGATCAAATAGAGAGAGCCCTCCTCGTCCCGGTCAACCTCGATGAAGTGGTTGCCGCCGCCGAGGGTGCCGAGGCTCAGCAGCGCCCGTTCTCTGTCCACCGCGGCGATACAGCGCAGCTCGTCAAGGTCGATCCGCTTCGTCAGCGGGTGAGGGGTCTCGCGCACCTCAAAGCCCGCGGGTACCATGCCGCGGATCACGCGGTCGAGTCGGTCAAAGTCGATCTCCTTTTCCTTCAGCTTCACGGTCTCCATGCCGCAGCCGATGTCCACGCCGACCAGGCTGGGCGCGGCCTTATCCGTGACGGTCATGGTGGTGCCGATGGTGCAGCCCGTGCCCGCATGCACGTCCGGCATGATGCGGATGCGGGAACCCGCGAACAGGCGCTGGTCGCACATGTCCTGAATTTGCTGCCGCGCGGTCTCCTCCAGCTCATCGCAGTAGCACAGTGCGGTGGTGTATTGTCCTTGGATCTTGATCATGCTGTACGCATCCCTTCTGCTGCTTAGCATAGCACATCCTTTGGAGCAGTTCCCGGAAAAAAAGATACGGAACCGCTTTGGGCTGTCCTCCCGACATGTTTATTCATAAATCAATCCAATATTATGTGCCTCGCAATAATCAATTAACCATTGCGAAGGAGCCGATCTCATTGAAAAGCGCAGGTACTTGGAACAGCCCTCAAATGCATCGTGCGCAAAGGAATAATCATTCACACGATTAAAATGAACAGTATAAAGATTTGTGCAATTTGCAAAAGCATATTCTTGTATGGAATATACTTCTGGAATGAATATTTCGTGAAGATTTATACATTCACTGAAAGCATATGGTGCAATTTCCAATCCTCTGTTCGCTTCTGGTCTGACGGTTCGCAAACATTTCAGAGCATGTATCAAATTGAGATTCGTTTCTTCCCCGCTGTACTTGATCAGCCAAGGTTTTCCTTGCGTAACGAGCCAGCATATACTGTCCAATGTTAATGCTTCTCGTTGATTTGTCAATACACGCTGCAATTCCTTTAGCCGCGTTTTATGACTTCCGAGAGGCGTATTGCAATATCGCAGACCATCTTCATCGTAGGCACGACACCATTCATCGTAGTAACAACACGTTAAGTAGTCAAACCCCATTTCACATGTCTGTATTCTCTCTGAATGTGTCCATTCTTGTCCGAGCCAGTCTGTCACTTTTATTATTTTGATTTTATCGTGATATTGAAGCAACAGATTCTCGCCGGAACCGATATAGTTTTCAAGAAGTGATGTTTTGTCGCGCTTCAGATGATCTGTCTTTTCCACGTCCAATTGAACATCTTTGATATCTACGATAAACAGTGTCAATCCTAAACATGAGTTTATTTCTTGCGGTTCATCAAGCAGCAACGCGAGAATCTTTTGTACAGTAATGTCATCACCGGAGAAAGGTTTTCCTATCCAGTTTTCAAAAGCAAGAAGCTCTCCTGTATGAAACATCAACATCCGCTCATTCTCCAACAAGTGAGGAGTGTATGGAACGCCTATGGTTGCAATGCTCCCGATTTCGGGACAACCGCTGTCCCAGTCGGAATTTGCGCAGTGGAATGCTTTGGGGAAAAAGTGTGCATTAAATTCATAATTCAAAAAATGGGCTGGATCTTTTTGATCATAGTAACACACACTGTTTTTCTTGCACCATTCCTTGACGACGCTGTTGTCATGCACAGTAATGATCACAGAAGAATCGAAGGCTTTATCCCCCAGGCTAATCACAGTATCAGGAACAACAATACTTCCAAGTTCACCACACGCCGCGAAGGCCTCATCTCCCAACGTGCGCAGCCCATCCGGCAACTCAACGCGTTTTAGCTTCCAGCAGTCCAAAAAAGCGCCTTTGCCTATTTTTACAACACCCGCAGGAATGGAAACGGATTCCATGCTAGAAGAGTTTACGAAGCTGTAGTCATAAATAACAGTCACTCCAGCCGGCACCACAACATGGGTGCTCTCTCCAGTGTATTCGAGCAGTATTCCATCCTCAATTACAAAATCTTCTACATAACTCATTACTATCATTCCTTCCGACAAATACTACAAGCTTTTGATTCGCAGATTTCTTCACAGATACTCTCGGCTTGGGGAAATCCGTTTTGCAGAGTTACTTCCAATCTTAGGCTCTTTTCCTGCTCGCCTAATGCAAAGCAGCTGCGAGCTCTTTCTGCCGTTCGATGCGCTGTCGGAGCTGATCCACGAAGCGCCGAGGCTCCAGTACCCGGATCATCGGGCCAAAGGAAAGGATACGAATCACCATTTCCGTCTCGTCCGCCGGGTCGTATTGGAGCGTCACGCGGTAGTGCGTGTCGTCCAAGCGTTTGGTCTCCTTTTGCAGATGGGAGAAATGAAGCAGCACCCGCTCCAGGGCATGGCGCTTGTCCTCCAGCTCGAAGACCAGCGTTTCGGCTTTTGCAGGGCGCGGCGGGAGAGCGCGGCTGTTTTCGACGATGGCGCAGTCCGTGACACGGGACAGCCTGATGACCCAGCTCCGCCGAAACCCGGAGGCGATCAGGCGGAAGCAGTCGTCCTTCTCCGAGTATTCGAGAGTATGCGGCGTCACTACCAGCGACGGCTGCCTCTGCCGACCGCTGGTGAAGGAGATATACAGGTCTTTCTTCTCCCGCAGGGCGGTCAGGATGGTCTTAAAACGCGAGATATAGCCCGGATCGTGGTAGTCGTCCCCGTCGGCATAGCGGTCGAAAAAAACGAACATCTCCGGCGTGAACAGGGGCTTGACCGTCTCCAGTCCGTGCATGTCCACATCGAAGAGGCGGATGCGGGGGTCCAGCAGCAGGGAACGGAGCCAACGCTTTTCCAACAGACTCAGCGGGCGCTCCGGCTCATTGTCAAGCTCTGCGGTTAGATCCCGGTGCAGAAGCCGCCAGCGCTCCCCTGTGAGGCTGTCGGGGATGCTCAGAAAGCTCTCCCCAAAGGCGTGGGTCTGTACCAGCTCATGGAGGCGCTTTTTCGTGAGGGTGCCCTTGACCGCCTCCCGCAGGATGGCGCTCACAGTCTGATAGTAGCCCCCGTAGATTTCATGGAATAGCAATGGTTACACCTCCGTAAAGGGCGCTCATGGCCTCCAGGTCATGGATAAAGCGCGCGCGGACTACCGGGTTCTCCGCTTCAAAATCCGTTATGCGGCCGGTGAAGGTCCGCACCCAAGGCATCATCTCCAGGGTGTCCCAGGCGTCGATGGCAAAGCGCCAGTGGGTCTCATCCAGCCGCTCCACCGTGCCGCCACGCTTTTCTCTCTCGAGGCGCTGGACGACGAAGCCCTCGTCCGGTCCCGCGTACACGGTCATCTCCAAATGCTCCAGCTTATCCCGGCCGCCGGAGGAGACGCCCCAGACATGGCGCTGGAAGTCGCGCAGCTTCTCCGGGAGCTCCGGCGGCGTCAGCGCCTCGCCGACTTTCACGCTGTCGATCAGGTCCAGCCGCCAGAAGGAGAAGCGCTCCGTCTGCGGCGACCACGCCAGCACATACTGCCGACCGGTCTGGGTGCTGATATAGAAGCGCAGCGGCAGCACCCGACTGCGCTGAGAACGGCAATCCAGCTCCGCGAGACGGCTCTCGCCCATGGCCTGGGCCAGCTCGCACAAAATCTCGCTGTCGAGGGCGTTCAAGATGTAGTGGTGCTTGAAGCGGAAAAAGTCCGCCCTGGCCGGCAGCAGCTCCTGTACGAAGGAGCCGATCACGCCCAGCGGCGCGGCCTCGGAGAAGAAGGCCACGGCCTCCTGCCAGGTTCCCAGGTCCAGGGGACAAGCGCTCCGGCAGTAGACTGTCTCCCGCCCGCGTCTGGCTTTTGTTACAAGACCGAGCTTCTCGTATTCCGTCAGCTTTTTGCGCACGGTGGACTCGTCCGGCGCGTCGCCCTCGTCGAAGGTGTTGAGACGATCGGCCAACTCCTCCATGATCTCAAAGATGGGCAGGCCCTCCGACTCCGGCAGGAGGTCCAAAAGCTGAAAGTGCAGCATGATATCCCGGTCGGTGAAGCTCTTGGTTTGGAAGGCGCGGTAGAGCGGGTTTACGGGCACAGCGCGGCTGTCCACAGAGAGGAAGACCCGCCGCCCATCCGCGTCCTGCCCGAAGGACATGTAATCGCCCAGCCAGCTCTCGATGCGCCGCCGCTCGTTGTCGTAGCCGCGGGCGCTCTTCTCGTCATATTCGCCGCGGTGCTTGAAGCCGTAGACGTAGAACGAGCGCATGTAAGTCCGTATCCGGCTGAAACTCTTGATCAGTTCACTGTAAGCCATGGGTCACCTCTCTGTCTCTATGATCCGGCGTTATCAGGCCGCGTTACATCAATATCCTGCTGATCAAAGCGCCTGAAAGTAGCGACGCCGTATTCGCTGTAATGGCATAGAACACCGCTCTCTTCTTTGAATGGGACTTCAGGAATTTCGCATAAACAACAGCTTCTCCGATGAAAATGATTGGTTCCATGAGCAGAAGCAGGAGAAACCAAGGCTCTGTGTCTGGATGATATTTGTCGACGATAAGATACCAGTTCAGAAACGCCTGGGTAAGAATGTTGGCAATGACGATGATCAAAATCTCCCTCTTTGCCCTGTAGCCGAAGACTAGTGCGACCAGGATTTCCACAAACAACGTGTTGACGACCCGCACGGATACGTTGTAGATCGTCTCGAACAGATGGGATTCTTTCTCCACTCCCAGCGATCCATCTTCCAGGATCGTGACTCTGTAAAAGCTGTCAAAGGCAAAGCGGTCTGTCTCGTCGCTGGCATAGACTGCGCCGTTAGCTTCATCGTAGAGGAGAATGATGAAACGCTCCGGCGGATAGTACCCCCAGCGAAAGCTCCCATCCTTGATCTCAAAAAGATTACCCCAGTAAAAATAGCCCTCCTGTGTGGCATATTCAAAAAAGGCGACAGAAGCCCTGTACTCCTCCTCGTTACGGCTTCTTGCTCCGGGGTTTTCGACGGTATGAAATGGGCCGTAGGATTCCTTGTCTGCAAGCAGTGTTGCGTAGCGTACACTTTCCGAGAGATCGGAAAAAGTGACTGTCACGGACGGGTGTGGCCCGGTATCCGCATAGGCGGAGGAGCCGAGCAGCGCAAACACCATGCTTATCAGTATTATAGCATATATCCGCATGGAAAAGGCAGAACATATGTTTTTCATTTCATGCCTCCACTGTCTCATTTCGGAGCGTTTCCACTGACCTATGCTTCTCAAACAGCAACCATAGAATCAGAAGATCCATCATTCTGTATGGCTCGAACGGGAACGCTACGCCGCTGACGCCGTACATAAAGAGTACGCCCGGAATGATGATCGCGACGCGGAGAAAGAAGCTTATGGCGAGATAGTTCTTGCTGCGGTTGAGCGCCGCATCCGACCAGCGCATCCGCAGAAGCAGGATCGAGACTACTGCGACAACCAGTACAAGAACCAAAAAGTATAACCAGAAATACGGATAGACAGGCTCCTCAAGCATGTTGTAATCAATGGTATGCTCAAAATTCTGAAAACCTGGCTGGCCCTCATAATAGTATATGTTGCCGACAAAAAAGCTCTTGAGCCCGCCGAGACGATAACGGAGCCAGTCCACGCGCGGCCCATTTGGTATGTCGATTGCCGGGCCGCCCAAATTGTAGATCACCGTCCGAAGGCGCTCGCTGCCGAGAAAAGTCATGACGCCGCACACAAGCGTGTACAAAAGCGGGAGAACATACGCAGACACACTTTTCTCTTCTCGCCGTTTTTCGCCCGCGTACACGATCAGCGGCATCAACAGGAAAAAGATTTCCCCGGAAGGGCCATAGTGCCACCCCGACATATTGTTCCAGAAAACGATCAGGCAAAACGCAAAATAAACAAGCCCCTCAATTCGACGGCTGAGCTTCTGCTTTTTCAGAAATCGCAGCAGCCATGCGTAAAGTAGCGGCAGGCTGTACCAGTATAGAGAATACCAACGAGTACTGAAAAACATCCCGCTCAGTGTACGCTCTCCCAGAATCCAGTAGCAGAGCAGCATGCAAAGCAGCCACGCCCGCCAGAGCTTTTTTGCTTTTTCCGCGTCGTCGGCATACTTTCTCGTAATCAGCAGAGACCACGCTGCCGTCTCGATCAGCTGAGCAAAGAGCACCGGAACAATCTCATCCATGTCGTTCCATGTCAGGAACGCCCATATGACGCAGCCCAATACCGCGATCACCAGCCAGGCAATGCAGGCGCGGATGATTGCCGGCTCTTTTTCGTGTTTTTTAAAAAACCAGCGTTTGAGTCCCTCCAGACTAAGCGGCGCGGCCATGACCATGAAAACAAGAAGCCTGTCTTCTTCGGGATAATAGTCGCTTGCGAGCAGGAGTAGCGTAGACGCAGTCCCGAAAAGCACGCCTTTTGTCAAGGATTCTTTATGTGTCTTCCACGCCTGAAACATGAGACACAGCGCGGCGACGCCCATCAGCGCTTCCGTTAGCTCATTCCTTGCGGGAACCCAGCCATTTCTCACAGCATAAAAAGCCATCGTCAAAACGGGAACGATCAGCGCCAGCGCAAGGATTTGCCACTCCTGCCGCGTTCGCATTTTTACAAGTTTGCTCATAGTCTGCTCTCCTTTTCAGAAGACCTTTTTCAGCTTTTCTGCAATCCGCTCCATCAGCTTCTTCTCCCTTTCTCCGAGGGTCAGTCCGAACAGCAGGCCAAAGGCCGGCGCGACTGCACAATAATGGAGCAGCGCCGTATCGCTGGATTCAGCAGTAAATAGGAGGCCATGATAGGAATAGACAAGGCCGGGGCAGGACAGCGTCGGGAGCCAGATCAGTATTGCCAGCAGGCCCAGGGCAGGAAGCGCCAGCAGAAGATCCCGCCGCGTCTTCAGTTCGAACAGCATGGCAATCCCGGAGCCTGTCCACGCAAGCGCGATCAGAACATACACACACCAGACCCAGCGGCCGAGGCGATAGCACAAAAGGTTCAGCAGCATATCCGCGTAGCTGTTCCAAATGATATGTCTTACACGATCTCTGTTATCCAGCTCTGTGCGATAGGGCTCATCCGAGGCCCAGTCCACGTCCTCCGGCGCACTCTCTAATACAGCATCGTCATATGGGTACCAAGGCTCCCCGCGTCCAACCCAGTGGGATAAACGCCAGAGCTTTCCGCGCTCCTCCTGCCAGTCTATCTCGGAACGCCAGTGGATGTCATAATATCGATCGTCAACCCAGCCGCCCACATAGTATGTATCCTTCTTATCCTGCATGTGGTAAAGGGAGTTCCCGGCGAAAAACAGAATACCGGCGGTAATGATCACGCCAAAAACAAGGCCCCAGAAACGTCCGAGTTTTCCGCTCCGGCGAAACAGCCAGACCGCTCCCACACAGAGGCCGATGATTACAAGCGTCCCCAAGCGCATGTCGGCCTGCTCTCCATAACCGTCCAAGTGAACCATCATCGCAATGATCCACTGTCCAAAGACGGCAAAAGCATATAAGCATATGGTACTGATCAAAAATGCTATTTTCTTTGTTGACATTGGTTTGTCCCCCCTTTTGTTGAAAGTCAAATGCAAGCCTCTTCAATTGCTCATGCTGTCCTTGATACGAGCGTAAAACAATAACAAATCAGCAAATAATTGAGTCAATCGTTTTATATGAAGCTCCCTTACCACCAGTAATCGTCATCAAATGGATCATCGTCACCCTTCTCGTCCAATTTACGCCATAATGAAGCTCCATACGATCTTGCCTTGGGGCAGCCCTTTTCCAGTTGATCTCGCATGAAATCGAGAATTCCCTTCTTTGTCCCGTCCTCCATGTTCATTGACATCTCTGTCTGTGAGTCTGGTCCTCTGTGCGCAAAAACGTCAAAGCACCATACGATTCTGCCATCTCGATGTATAAAGTTCCTGACTTCAAGCCCCATCCAATAGGGCTCACCCGCAACCGATGTCTCTCTCTTCGCGGGCCACTGCTCGGGGTGGTTAAATAGTTCCTGTGTTGTTTTACATATCCATGTATCTACATCACGGGTCTCACTGGTCATGTCTTCGATACTCATGTTCTTATCCTCCCATTACGTTATAATAGATTGTCAAACATCAGTCCTGCAATTCGCGATACCGATACATGGTCTTATATATGGCGTTTCCCAGAAACCACAGATTACTATCGTCTTGAAAGTCAAATGCGACGGTTACACCGTCTTGGTAACCTTTGCCGGGGTATATGCTCCAAGGATCCGGCTTGACTCTCAAAGCAAAGCTGAGATCGGCAAACGAGGCGTATCTCTCTGCGTATTCCTCTCTATAATCAGCCTGTGCATGAAAGGCTTCAGGGTCATCTTCTATGCTGAAATTCCGGAACACGCGGTCATAAGGCTCAACATCGAGCTTCGTCCGATAGTGAAACATATTATACCCCACTATGGCTTGACGCCGTTCGACCTCCCGCACAGGTGTGCATTTGACCGGCGTGAGCATCCAATCGCTCCATTGCCCCCATCTCTCGCCCTGCGTTTGGAGCGCCTGTCCGCAGCTCGTGCATATTTGGCTGTCAGTTGTTGTCTCCTCACCGCATTGCTTGCAGATTGTTACGCATTCGACCGCAGCTCTGGCCTCATCTGCGTTGCGAGCTTCCATCATAATTCTGAGCTCTTCGAGCTGCTTTGCATCCTCATAGCGCCACAGTGCTTCTCTCGCCGTCCATCGCTGAACCTGATCTGTATCGTTCAAAAAAGACCATAGTAAAAACAAATTGGACAGATATGTATTGAAATCTTTATCTATTCTGCTGATCTCATTTTGACCGGATAATGAATCGTCTTTCTGCCCGGGATTAATCACCCTTATCGTAATTGTCCGCTCTGCCGGTTTATAGTACTGATTTCCAGACGCAGAAACAGTAATAGAAGCGAGTCCAGCGCCTGTTCCATATATCCGCCCTTCCGCATCTACTTCCGCAATCGACGGATCTTCTGAAGCATACTGAATCTCACCGATTCCGCTTGCCTCTATTTGTATTGACTCGCCGCAAACAATAGGGCCTTGCGGTACGCCGTCTACAAGCAAGCGCTGTTCTATGCGGGTTATTGCAGTAAGAACTTCTACGGAGCCGGAATAATTGCCAATTCCCGTAATGGTGACGATTAAAGAACCATCGTCCTGAATGTCTGAGTATGCTGTTATTGAATAGTCGTAACTGCTTCTGAGCAGTTTTTCGCCATCGTACACCATGACCAGAGCGGACGGTGAATGGAAGGCAGCCTCATCCTTCGGCCTGGTATAGATTTGGCAGGTTGCTATGTCGATTGGCAGTTCGCGCGAGGTCTCTTCAGGAGCTTCTGCAGTTGCCCAGGCCGATCCCGAGAACAAAGAAAAGCTCATACACAAGAGCAGAACAAATGCGGTCAATCTTTTCATCTGACGTATCTCCTTTGAATACGCAAATTATCGCAGATTCTTCAGGTCCTTCTCTGCAACGCGCAGGCCCAGCCTCTCCAGCCACTCAGTGAAAGCGGGAATGGATTTCATCAGTCCAATATACACTTTGATTCTCGGGACAGCATAGCCGTGTCTGCAATAAATCATATTGATTCCCTCTTGATCGGCATAAACAGCGATATGGCAAATGCTGTCCCACTCGCGATCTCCTGAATCAAAGGTCGGAATGCTGGAATATGAAAAAACAAACTTTGTTCCATCTTGGTGTTTACGAATTTCATAGTGATTAGGATACTCCTGCAATGTTTCTCCCACCAGAAACGAAAGATCCTTAAACTCCCGATCATGCACGCGAAACGTCAGGTTGGAGATTCCCTCAGCCAAGTGGGGCGGGGCAATTTCATAGGCGCTTTTGAAAACAAGTTTCCGGTCATCATTGACCCGTCCAGCCCACTCAAAGACAGGATTTTCTATCTCCTTGACTTTGACATTACCACTAATAATAACAATTTCTCGGTTGTCAGACATTTTCAACCTCTCCCCTTATTCATTATTTGTTGGATTCAACACCTCTTGGTCTTGTTCAAATAAGCACGGCCGGCCGGCATTCTGTCCATATTCCCAATCCTTTCTTTCGTTCTGCTGGAATCAACTGCGATAGCATGCACACATGACAAATCGGGAACAGAAAGTCTGAAAGCTCCTTCACCACAAAACACCTTCAAATCTTTGCCTGTCCGTATCACTGAGGGTCCCCCAGTAAAAAATCTGTTCCAAATTCTCATGCTCATACAGCGGTTCCAGAGAGATATCAACTTTTGGGGAGCCAATATACAGCACGCTGAGTTCCTTGAGATTCCTGAGCGCATCCAGCGAGCCGATATCTGTGTCCTGGATGTATAGGCAGCTTAGTCCGGACATATTTGAAATCGGCTCCAAATCGGATATGGGATTGCCTGCTGTTACCAGCTCGGTCAGATCCATATTCCTGACGAACGCCAGCGAGTCTAAACCCGTGTAAGACACGTTGAGCTCTTTCAAGCCCTTGACTTCCGTGAGCGGCGCAAAGTCAACAATGTTGTTTCCCGCCAGGTCCAGTTTCTGCAGCGTCATACCCGACAGAAAGCCGCAATCGCTTAGCCCTGTGCGGATCAGGATGAGCCGCCGCAGCTCAGCCAGTTCCGTCAGCGTCTCGAAACCGGCACAGGTCATGTCCGTAATGTTGAGGTAGAACAGATTCGGAAACAGCTTCAGGTCCGCAAGATCAAGGACGCCCAGCTGTTTATCATCCGATCCGTACTGTATTTCCCGAGAAAACAGCATGGTTCCGCGCCGAATACTCATGTTCTCGATTGCTTCCAATTCAGAGGGATAGATTGATTCTTCCTCGCCCCTGTTCATGGCAGCTCGAACCATCCGCTCAAACTCTGCGCTCTGGAACGAAACAGGGTCCTCATCTGCGTAATTGGCGTCTGCCGGCACAGCAAGCGTTCGGCTCAGCTCCGGCTCGTCCTCATGAACCAGCCTGAGTCTGCACATAATCTGATGCAGATCGCCCATCAGCTTTTCCGAGCGTATTCCAGCTTTGGTATCGAGCTTTGCGGTGAGCCTGTAAAGGGTTCCGTCGTCAGCAAGCCAAGCTGTCACGACAGCGGATTTGGTAAGGTATGTAAAATATCTTATCTCTTTTGTCTCAATCGTACAACAGGCGATCTGTTTCTTTGCATCTGCTTCCAGTTCATCTGCCGTCTTACCGTTTGCGTAAACAGCCTCGACAGTAACCGTCGCCCGATTGTTATCTTCATCCGACCCTTCAAAAACATAGAGGGATTCCTCAGCCTCAATTTCCTGCCAATCATACGGCACGTAAATAACCAGGGTATCATTCAGACAGATGGGATGTGATATGGATGTTCTACCGAGTCCGGACGTTACAGTCTCGAAGAACTTATCCTGGAAGGTCATATTTACAGTGCCTGTTTTCTCTGTCCGTTCGGACGATTCCCAGATGCTTGCGTCAAAACGCATCAGTCTGTCGGCATCTATAACCTTCATGGAGTGAAGGATGGAGACCATATCCGCTTTCAGTTTGTCTGACCGCAAGGCTTCCTCCATTTCATATTCTTCCGAAGCGAATCCGAATGCGAAAAACTCTGCCTCTTTTGTAAGACCCATTCCGGCTGCGAACTCCTCATTGCCCTTGAAAATCATGTCGATTCCGTTGAGGCTTGAAACAACATAACCGGTTTCGGCTTCCTCGAGCAAATTTTTCAAGTCGATATAAGAAGAAAGCTCCTCGCCGAGCAACTCACTTCCGGCTTCCATGCCAAGAAACATAACATTTCGGCCTGCTCCATCTGTTCCAGTATACAGAAAGCTGCACAACTCTTCGTCATCATATTCGGATGAGCGTTCCCAATCTGCAGGAATTGAGAACTGAAGCGCATTAGCAAGGATAACTGTTTCGCCAAATACCGCGTTTTCCGGAGCCTCCGCTCTAAGAAGCTCCTGCACACAATCGGTTCCCTCCGCCGTGGTCGCGGAAGCATTTCCCACCAGCACACAAATTAGGGAAAAGATCAATGCGACTTTCATCAGCTTCATAACAATCAGTCCTTTCTTATGTATGATTATCATTCTCTTTTTTGACGACTACGGCAAGATACTCCGTGACACTTCGGGTATTGGTAATTCTCTTCCAATCTGATATATCGACAACCGGTACTTGCAAATCATCCGCGAGGCGGCGATAGCAACCGGCCAGTTGTGCGATCTGTTCTCGGCTCACCTTTGCGCCGGAAAGGGTTTCCCGCGGCGCGGCCAAAAGAACAGCAACACCGGGATTGATATATCGGAGCCATAACAGGTATTTGCGCATTCTGACGGCGACCTCTTCCGGAGACAAACCAACGCTCAGATCGCGGATGCCCCGTATGACAAGAAGCAGATCGCCCGGTAAAAGCGACCCCAACTGTTTTCTGTCTGCGACAAGCTCCTTTTCCGTGTACGGGATGGAGGCCTCGTCTGTTCCGCACGTCTCGACAGGAACGCCGAACAACTCCGCCGGGATCGCGTGAAAGCGCGTCGAGTCTCCGACGACGAGAATCCGCTTGAAGCTACAGCCTGCCTGAATATCGGACCGGTCCGCATCAGAACGCAATTGTTTCAGTTCATGCAGCCGCTCAGCAGAGGGCGGGCAGCTGAGTGTTTCGCACATGGTTGTGTACACAAGGAGATTCGGCGAATAGGAGCTGCAACGAAAAACCCATTCATAGTCCTGCTCGAGCGCCGTCATGCAGGCGGCCGCAAGCCCGGCGCTGCGGGACTGTCCCCAGTCGCAGCAGCAATACAGCGTTGTAATCTGTTCCGGGAGACCCATGAGAAAATCCCGGATCAGCGCCGCCTGCTCCCGTGTAAAAGCGTGCGACGCACGGGAGTCTTCCGTGTCGATAAACTGAACTCTACAGCAAAGGAGCCTCATTAATTCAGGCGCTTTGAGCGGAGCATCTGTGCAGAAAACCGCCGCGGAGCAGTTTTCGTCAACATAGTCTCCCTGCCTTATCTCCGCGATCATTTTCCCTGCCGCGCGTATTTTAATCTGTTTGATGTTTGCTTTCATTTGCACTTATCTTCCATCGGTAATAGGCTCTGGGGAACATGATCCCTGTTTCGACAGAGCGCATACAGACTTCAATTTCATCCTGCGAGACAGACAGTTCCGTGATGCAGCCATCCTTCCAATCGGACGACATGAGTCCTTCTTCGCTGCCTGTGTTGGTGGCGACCACGCTACCGCAGTCGAGATAGAGGTTGCCTGTCTTCTCATCGTGCTCTCCGTTTCCCCGGATGACATTGGGTGAGACATGGGTGTGCCCGGAGAGGAACAGAATCTTCCTGTTTCGGTCCAGCAGCTCCTGCAGCTGTCTGTTCTTATCCAGATAGGGATTGCCCGTATTTCGATTTGGGTTATGCTTGAGCAGCGGCGCATGACAGAGAATGATATGCCTGTCGTCGTCGCTGTTCGCTTCCAAATGCTTTTCCAGCCAGTCAAGCTGCGCGCCCTCCGGGAACAGGAACCTTCGCCCGCTGACAACACATTGCAGACCAATCAGATCCAGACCGGCAAAACCGACACTCCAAGCAAGGCTCTCGGAGTCGTATGTAACGGCAAAGCCTCGTTCCATCGCTTTGGTCAAAAGCTCCTTTTGAAATGCGGCATAGGAAAGCGCCCCATCAGACTCTTTCCCAATGAAACGCGGATGCGTGATGTCATGATTGCCTGGTACAGGGAAAATGATCTTATCGGGCGCTGCCTCCGCGATGCAGTCCCTAAAAAGCTGGAACTGCTCCGGGAGTCCGTCGTTTACCGAATCGCCCAGCAGGAGGATCGTATCACTCTCCGCCGCCCACAGCGCGCGCTTGATCATCCATGGCTTGGAGGCCAGGTGCAGGTCGGTCAGCACGGAAAAGCGATGTACAACCGTCTGTTCGCCTCTATTCGGTAAAAAGCGCTCCGGAATCGGCGTACAGTTGTCCTCAAAGCGTGAAAAATCATGGGACACGCAATGTGCCCAGACATGGGTCGCCTCACGCGGGATCGCACGTCTGCCGGGAAAGAAGAAGTCCCCGTTTCCGGCTGGATCAATTGGCACATAGGCAATGGGACTCCAATCCGGCAGCGGCCCGTTCGCGTCGCCCCAGCAAAGAATCGCGAGCAGAAAGCCCTTTGCTTTGATAATATACTTCCCCATAGCACAGCCAGGCCAAATCAGACTTGTCTGAAATTTGATCATTTTCGTCGCGCTCCTTCTCTATGACCTTACAACAAGAATAAACGATATGATTGACATTTTGGTCGCTTCAAAAGAGACAAAGCGGCATATCCCTCACACGCAAAACCACTCCACCGCCTGTGCCTCGTCCGGCGTGGGTGGTTCCGTTTTTCTCAGCATTGCTTCGATTGCTGTCTGCGGCACTTTTTCTCGTCTGCCCGCGTTGCGCCGCAGCTCGGTCTCCCACGGGGTCTCAAGATACACGATTCTCACCCGCGCGCCGTAGCGCTCAAACAGGCCGACCTGCTCCTGCCGGAGTTCCCGCGTGATGCTTGTGGCGTTCCAGACAAAAGGTTGTCTGCTCCTCAGCAGTTCCTTTGCCCGCTCCAGCGCGGTTTGAATTACCTTCGCCTGATTTCCGGTCGGCGCGGCGTTTAATTCTCTGCGAATGCAGTCCGGTGAAATCATCGGCAGCCCGGGCGCGTTCTGTCTGATCCAAGTGTCCTTGCCTGTTCCCGGCAGGCCGGACAGCAGGATCACCTCGCCCCAGGCGTCGTCATAGAGCGTTTGATCCGGCTGGACGTTCCTGCCAGACAGATAAGCATGCTTTGTAAAGCTGTCCTGAAAGCGGTAAGGCCCATGGAGGCACTCGGCCTCTTCCGCCAACAGTCTGGTCAATTGCACCTGTGTCAGGCCATCTTCTGTATCCCCCGCAATCCTGCCCCGCACATCCGCCTCCGCGAGCAGGCAGAGCAGCTCCCAGGAGAAGTCCGGAGCAAGCTCTTCGACTGAAGCCACCTGCCTGGCTTTTCGCTCCGGCTCATCCTGATTTGGAAGATGAACAGGCAGCATGTGGTATCTGACCAGGGCGCAGACAGCCTCCCGAAAAATCATCGCCTCCCGCGTCCCGCACAGACCGAGATCCCGCCACAGCATCTCCCGCACGATCCGGCTCCCGACCGAGGCGTGGTGAGGGGAGACCCACTCGCCGTTTTCCAGTTTGGTCGTTTTGACCTTGCCGACGTCGTGGAGGAGGGCGGCCAGAAACAGTTCCTCCTTCTGCCGTTTCGGGAGGCATTGAAAGGCAGACATCCTGTTCAGTTCCCAGCAGACCAGCTTTGTGTGGGTCAGCACATCCCCCTCGCCGTGGAAGACGGGGTTCTGCGGCGTGCGCGCCAGGTCGGCAAAGTCATACGGCGCAAACAGCGCTTCTATCCTTGGCCAGTCAAACTCCGCGTCGGGAGAGGCCGGGATAAGGTCTTGAAACTGACTGACATTCATAAAAACAGACTCTCCATCGGTACGGCCAGCTGATTGGGGATGATAGGCCGGTCGATCCAGTGGCTCTCTGAAAAGTCTACGCACTGCAAAAACGCCGCGCGGACAAACTTCATTCGATCGACGACCTGTCCGTTTTCCTCGACTTTGATGTACAGGCCCTCCATCAACCCGGAAAGCTCCGTCTCACGGCAGTTTCGTTCCGGGTCCAGGCCCAGTTTAACAGCCGCGTCGATCAGATTTTGCTTTTGGTTTCCGGTCACGAAGTGGGACTGCCCCAGAAGATTCAACATATCCTCTTTACGCTGAAAACAGCCCTCCGCGAGTATAGGCACGGACACGACCGGCAGCTCCGCCAGCATGGCATGGCGCGTGGGCGTGTCGAGGAAGTATCCCGTCTCCCGGTCGAGGATGTCAAATTCGAGGAAGTAATGGGAGAGGGCGTCGTAGAATACCGTGTGCTTGGCGTACATCCATTCGCCGTACATAATATAGCGTGAGCCGAATACCCGGTAGAACGCGTTCGCGTGAACGGTCGCCCATTGCTTCATGAAGTTGAAATGCCGCTCCCGGTAGCCGCCGGTCAGATAGTGGCCGCGGCTCTGCAGCAGGAGTTGCCCGTCTTCGTCAAAGGAGACGGCGGAATTGGCCCCGTCGCACTTTTCCTCGATGACGAGGTGTTTCCCTTTGGTCGTCTCAAACGGGATCTGGCTCAGGTCCTCGTCCCCCGGCTGGAGCCGCGAGCCCTCGATATGCGGCGTGCGGGGGTATTTATAAATTGTTAACGGTTCCATGATCGGTCACTCCTGTTTATCAATCGTCGCCACCAGAAACAGATGGCCTTCCACGCCGTCAAAGTGCAGCTTCGTACACCCTGCCGCGCTGAAAAGATGCTTCAGCATATCCTTTGTCAGCAGGTGGATATGCTCCGGGTTGTCGTCCGGCTTGGAGGGAACGGTCACGACCACATACCGCCTTGCCATCTTTACCGCCGCGGCGATGGCTTTCTCCACCTCCGGGATATGCTCAAGCACCTCCAACAGCGTTACGACATCAAAGCTGTCGTTCGGGAATGGCTGGGTGCAGATATCCCTCCGCTCCGCGTGAAGCTGCCGGAATCCGCCGTCAGCCAGCTCGTTGAGGAATGTCACCCGCTTCTCAAGCAGGTCCAGAGAAGTCACCCGGACCCATGGAAATTCCTTCATAAAGGGAATCAAGAATACGCCGCGTCCGCTGCCCACGTCCAGCATGGTTTCAAACTGGATCGAGCGCAGAAAGCCCAGTACCCGGCGCGTCCGGGCCAGCGTCTGGGTTCCGGCCTTAAAGGGGTAGAGCTTCAGACCCGCCTCATGCCCGGCCTCGATAATCCGCAGCAGCTCATCGTCTGTACAGCCGTCCGCGGTCCTGCTTCGCAGTTCTTCCGGCAGCACCGGGACGCCGCTTGCCCTCGCATGGCCGAGAATCCACGCGGCGGCTGTTTCGATATCATAGCGCTCTCTTAAATCGTTCACTTCGATCACCCTTTCTCTGCCAGTAAACCGGCCCGGCAGACAGCGTTCTTATGCCAGCGTGGCAATTTCCACAGCTTATCGCTGCTAATCAAGTAATACAACTCATCTTCCGGCTTCTCCTGCTGGATAGCTTACAGTATCTCATAGTCATGACCAAAGGCAGCATGTTCCATCTGAATCCGATTGACGCTCAGGCGTTTATCCTTTGCGCAGAGGCTTTCCAGCATGGTAAGCCTCTGCTCTTCGCGCAGCGTATCCTGCGGACAATGCTGCTTCATCTTCTTCAACACATATTCGTGCCGGGACAAAGATCCCACAGTCTGCGTCTACGGCCTCCACAGCCGCCAGCAGCAGACGGAAATAGGCAATTGTCGGCGGGTTGAAGCTCCTGCCATATACAACAATTCTATTCATCGACTGTGATTTCATCCTGTTTCAGTTTTGCGTTATAAAATCCCGATAGCGGTATTTGGTGACAAGGACCGCGTCGGAAATAAACCACAGAAACTCGTCGTCTTGAAAATCATACGCTATTGTTACCCCGTCCTGGTAGCCTTTTCCCGGATAGATATTCCAGGAATCCGGGGAAACTGCCGTCGCATGTTCAAGCTCTGAAAATGTGACAAACCGTTCCACATATTTTTCGCCGTAGCTGTACCGGGAGTACAGCGCGTCATAGTCGCCGTTCACGCTGAAATTGCGGAACACGCGGTAATACGGCTCATCTCTGAACTGCGTCCGATAGTGAAACATGTTGAAGCCCGCCACAACGGTATGCGTTTCTACCTCTTTTGTGGATGAACAGGGGAACGGAACATCGCTCCATGCGCTCCAGCTTCCCCAGCGATCATCCTGTGTCGGCAGCCTCAGGCCGCAGTACATGCAGTAGTTCCTGATGACAGGAACTGTTCGGTTGCACTGGCTGCAAACGATACTCCGCGTATCGTTCTGCACAGCGTCTTTAAGCCGCTTGATCTCCGCGTCGACTCTCGTTTCTTCCTCGCGTCTTGCCTGCGCGTATAATGCTGCGGCTCGCCTGTTTATTTCTTGCTGTTCTTTCGCGGCCTGAGTCAGATAATTACGGAGGAAAAAGAGAAGAACGTCGAGATCCTCGTCTCTTCCTGGTGAATCGTCCGGTCTTTGCCCGCATGGTGAGAACACATCACTCCAGCCATTCAGAGCGCTCCCTTGTGCGAGTATGTTTTTGCTGTTCTCGTCAAGCGCAAACGACATACTCGGAAAGGCTGCAAACAATATGCTCAATATCATGCAAACAGTAATGAATCTTTTCATTGACCGCTCCTCCTGTATCGCCCGCAATACGCAGGCGTCCGTTTCTTATTCGTCCGCTTCCGTCACTGTGATCTTGATCTTTTTTTCCGCCGCATAGTGATTTTGATCACCGTCAGCGGTAATGGTTATCGTCGCCGTACCGGGCGCCTTACCATATACTTTGCCATACATGGCCACCTTCGCGACGGCCTCATTGTCTGAAGAATAATGAATATCTCCTATTCCTCTCACTGATATTTGCGCGGCGCCTCCGCACAGAATCGTGTCATGTGATAAGGTTACATACAAATCCTGATTCGCTTTCTTAATTTGGAAAGAATAGTGTGCAGTGCCATAATAATGACCGATTCCCGTTATTATAATATCGGCTTTTCCGGCATTTTCTACGTTAGAAAGGCTTACCTCGTAGTCTTCCCCCCGTACCAACAGTTTGCCTTCATACGTAATCATCACAATGACCGACTTTGGCCGACCGGTATATATGTTCGACTCCGGCCCGACGATTTTGATTGAACATGAGAGGATATTCACAGGCGGCGGTGTCGGCGTCGGCTCTGGCGCCCCAGTCAAAACCGGCGGGATATCTTCGTCCTCATTCGTTAACGAGGCGCGTATCCACAGAGCGATCAATGTGATCAATATCAGGAGCAGTATAGCGACTATTGTCAGCTTTCTTATGTATTCAGCGCGGCTCATCTCTGTCAAAGCTTCCTTTCGCTCAGATGCCTTTCGGGTATGTTTTACAGACATTCGGCATCCATCTTGTCATTATCTGCATGTCTCTTTCAAGATTGAACACTGATATGTTCCAGAAACCACTTCGGTGCAAATGTGTTGTCCTCATTGCGGAAAGTCAGCATCGCGGTATCGTCCTTCCACTCGATGGAGAGCATGTAACCGTCCATGATAAGATCCCACATGTTTTCTTCGGTGTCTCTTACATCCATCGCATACGGAGAGGCTTCCTCAACATACTGTTCCACATCAGATTTGCTGATTTCCTTTATCATAAAGCAGGATGCTTTCGGCATTTCCTCCAGCGGCAGAGACTGAGCGGCGAATGATACTTCCAGCTCCGTCATAAAGTCCGCTTTGTCTGGATCGTACCACGCGGGTGTCGGCAGAAGGATTGGCGCCGATGTGAGCGTATTGATGTGTTCGTTTGCCGGGAGATCATGCCTTGAATCCTTCAAAATTCCAAGCAGGCCAAGCTCCTCCTGAGGAGGAAATTTCGAGGGATGCGAAAACAGCTCGATCCACTCCGAGAGCTCCTCCTCCGTATCATACCAGTCCCACCGCATTTCACACATATTGGGAAACAGGGACGGCATGATATTCCAAAAGGCAGTGCTTGTATCGGGCTGAGCCAATGACAGCAGCAAGCGGTTTGTCAACATGCATGTATAGTTGCTGATTTTTTCTGTGCGAAACTGCCCGTTTACGGCCGTGCTGCCGAGAACGCTTGCGTGCGTCCATAGGAACGGGCTTTCGCCCTCCAGTACATTCAAATAAAGCTGCATGAGTTCATTGTCTTCTCTCATCTTCCCTGAGGCGCTGTTCATTTCATCGACGAAGGGCAAGAAATCAATCCCCTCGCCAGGCAAGCTGCCTGCCTCCGAATCTAACCGTTCTGTCAGCATGTCGGACTCCCGTCCCAGTTCCGCCAAAATACAGATTGCCTTCATACAGGCTTTTCTCGCCTTTGTAAGATCCTCCCAGTCATTGCTGTTGCCGAAGGCTTCGATCCGGGTATATACCGCGTTCTCCGCAGATACTCTCTGCTCCTGAAGGCTCAGATACTCTGTCCAATATGCCAGCATATGATCCTTTGCCGCTTCACGCAGCAACTCCCCAGAACCGGCAGGAGAGGCATCTTTCGTTGCGTCTGCATGAGAGTCCGCTGCCCAGGCCATACCATTTTCGAAAACCCAAAAGGACAGGACGGCAAGCAATACCGCCAACATTTTTATTAAGTTTTTGTTCATGTCCAACACTCCTTGCGTAAGTATCAGTGATTCTCTTGCCCGTCTGTGGCCGGGACAGGATTCTTCTGTAGTTCCTGGATTGCAGTCAAAAGCTTTAATGCTGCGTTTTCTTTTGGCGCGTCACGATAGATAGCCTCTGGAAAGATATGATACTCTGTATGCAGAATCTGCATTGTTCGGATAAAGACTTCTACGCAGCATTCAGCCAGACACTCGTCCGAGATTTTTACGGGAAGATCATACTCACCAACCAGGTCATCGTCATGGATACAGAACTTCAAATAGCGCAGTCTGTCATTGACCGCGTTGCAAGCTTCCAGTACAGCCGCGCGCTTCTCCTGCGGAATATTCTGCATAAGGCCGGTGATCCTCACCGCCACGTCGTTCTCTTCGTCGCTGGAGGCAAAAAGGACGTGCGCGTTAGGGCCGCAGATAATACTGAAGCCCGCATCCACGACTGAAGTCTCCTCTCCAATCTCTCGTATCATATACTTGATATCTCGCTCGTCAAAAGCCTCTGCAATCAACAGTGATGCCTTGTGCACCATTCGTTTCATCCCCCTTGCTGTTGTTTCTTAGTTTTCGTTTTCTTTTAACGCTGCGCCTGTAGCTCCGCTCTCACCCGCATCAGCGCCAAGCCGTAAAGGTTCTGATACTCTTTCCCCTGACAATCCTTGCAGCGGCATCGGCCAAGCACATTGTCGTGACTGCCGGAAGTGTCGTAGATGATCTCCATACTATCGGTGTTGAGCAGTTTTTTCTGTTCCTCGGGATGCTGATCATATTTTGCCTTTACAACGCAGTAAAGTCTCTCCGCGATAAGCTCCGGGTCGTCCTCCAAATGCGGCATCTGTTTGAACAGTTTGCGGGCGCGTCTGGCTCCGAGCTGGACGAACTGACTTCTGTACACCGCAGGTACACTGAGCGCGTAATAGGCCGCACCGACGTC
Source organism: Acutalibacteraceae bacterium (assembly GCA_045221075.1). Lineage (GTDB taxonomy): Bacteria > Bacillota > Clostridia > Oscillospirales > Acutalibacteraceae > UBA1213. The sequence goes on along the minus strand of JBGUWL010000243.1, from coordinate 7,036 downwards.
CTCATAACCGACGCCGTCCAGCGATACAATGGTCGGCGCCTTCATGTCCATGAAGGCATATGCGCCGTCAAATTGTTCGATCACCGTTTTGTCAGTCACTCCGAAGAGCGCGCAGGTGAATTTTTCTGCAATTTCGTCCAGAAGCTGCTTATTGAGCAGCACATCCACCCATTCCTGCGGGATCGCTTCCTTCCCGTAGATCACACCCGCGAGACCGCCGGCAACAGCCGCGTTGGTGTCCGCGTCGCCTCCGAGGTTGACCGCTTTCAGGACGCAGTCGCGATAATTGTCCGTCGTCAATAGACTCCACAGCGCAATGTTCCAAGTGTTCAGGGCGTAACCCCATGTCGGGAAGTCTTCTGCCGTTTTCTCCGTGAGTCTGCCGGGATCGTCAAAATATGCCGGATCGTTGATGTAGACCGCAAAGTCTCCGCCCAACCGAGTGTAAGTTTGCCTGCCTTTTTCAAAGGCGCTACGGGCAATGTCAAGCAGTGTAGCTCCGGATTTTTCGCGCAGGAACCACTCCCGAAGCGTCAGGGAGAACAGCCCACAACAGATCAGCCCGATCTCATGAGCGTGCGTGATGCTGGAAGCTGCGTGGATCGGCGAAAGGAAATCTTCCAAATGCTCATCATCCACCATGCAGTAATGGCACTGATAAAGAGCGACCGGCAGCATACGCATCAACGCGCCGTTTCCGTTCCCGTTCAACGATGAATCTCCACAGAACTCAGCCGGCAAGCCGTCCCAGTATTTGTTAATGGCTCTCCGACAGCATCTGCCAATGTCAAAAACGACGCCGCTCGCCGTGTAGCTATGCTTGCTCCGCCACTGCGAGAACTTTTTCATCATTTCGTCCGGATCAATGCCGTGACGAAAGCTGTCAGCCACGCAAAGCGTCATGGAGGTATCGTCCGACCATGAGCCCGCGGGCTGATTGTGATGCCCAAAGCCGGTCATGCCGGTACAGGGATGCTCACGCATATCTGTCAGCTTTTCGCTCTCAAATGGGACACCAAGCGCATCCGCCACTGCCAGGCCATAAAGGCCGTCATAAAAGATTGTTCGTTTCATTTCTAAGTCTCCAGCATTTTCTCTATTGCTTCCGTTTCTTTTTCTATTGCTTCCTTCTCTGTTAATGCGTGTCTGCAATAGACATATTTGCACGACCAGATTGGATCATCATTTTCATGATACTCCTCTATCTGACAACCTTTGAAAAGGTCTTCCGCTATCTCAAGGATCACGTCTTTCAGCTCCAGCGCGGATTTCCATTTTCCTTCAATTGCGTTATAACCGATCCATGCGCCCATGATATTCCCTGTAATGGCACCAGTGGAATCGCTGTCTCCGCTGTGATTGACCGCAGCGATGATTGCGTCGCTGAAATCATCTGAATGGCGAAGCGCGCAGTAGACCGCAATCGCAAGTGCCTCATCCCCAGTCCATCCCGATCCAAGTTCCCGTATGTTCTCTGTATCCGGCTTTTCATTTTCGGAAAGTTGGATCGCTTTTTTCAGGAGGGTTTTCATCGGGTGAAAATCCATTTCCGAGAGTATGTCTGAGAACACAATCTCCACCGTCTCAAGCGCGTCCTCTACCGCTTCACGGATGCTGCATTCGTCATAGACACCCATGTTTACAATATGCGTCAATAGCGCTGCCGGAAGCCAGCCCAGTGGATGGCTGTGAGTCAACGCCGCGATCTCCGCACCGGTTCGATCCAACTCGGCCCGTTTTCTGCGGTCTGTTGCGGGAGTGTGCAGGCCCAGAGGCGCGACGCGCATTACGCCGCCGCAACCCTTACTGTTGTTGATCGAACGGATCGTAGAGCCGGAAGCGCCTGAACGAAGCGACCCCATACAGGTGGTCCCCGGAGCACGTCGGCTGTAGAGATCCGGGATATCCAGAAGCCAGCTAAAACGATCCTCACCCGCCGACCAAGGTTTGAAGGACGTTGTCTGTGTTTTCATCCAATCCATGTAAGATAGATGAACATAACTCTCGATCGGTCCCATAATCCCGCGCAGGCAGCCGCGAGTCTCGCCGAACAGGATGCCGTTTGCGGTAAAAAGTGTCATCTGCGTATCATCGGAAATCAGCGCCTCACCAGTATTGGGATCCAGTATGAACGCAGTAATACCGTTTTCTCCGCAGCACCGCTGAATCTCCTTCAGCGACATGAATTCCACCGGGTAGCCCAGCGCGTCGCCCACAGCGCCGCCGATCAGACTGCCGCGAATGCGGTCACGGGTAATTGCAGGATCCTTTCTGATAGCCATAGCCCTTGCTTTCTCGGCGGCATCTTCGTCCCGGTAGAAGTGCCAGAAGTGATCCTGAAAAGCCTTATAATTATAAGTAGGCTCGTTCACATTGCTCCGCACCGCAAAAACGACAGAATGAAACAGATCTGAGGCCGTCAGATCCCCGCGGCGAAACTCCCGGAATGCCCGCTCGAAGAGCGCGGCAACCAGTTTTGCGTCATTGCCGAACGCGCCGCAGCCCCACGCGCCCAGAACCAGATAGTTGTACCGATAATGTGCGGCTACAGCCAGGATTCGACGAATGCGTTCATACAAAAGAGCTTCATGCTCGCTGTCTGCCATGCTGCCGCGTTCATGGACAACCGGTGCTGCACAGGTCAGCACCGCTGCCATGACAGGCTTTTTCAAAAGTTCGTGAGCATCGCCCCGGAATATTGCCACATTGGGAGAGAGCAGAATCGCATGGCTTGCGAGCGGCGAATAATGCTTGGCATGTCCCGCGTAATAGGGCTCCGCGTCAGTGCTCGTGAGAGAAGCATAAAGCGTGCTCTTGCGGCAAAGATCCTCTTCCTGCGCGCGGGCGCCGAATTGGACTCTGCCGCCCGGATGCACTGAGTTGGCAAAGTTTAGAATGAGTACCCGGCTCGCTTTGGCGTCGCGCCGATATTCCCAACTCTCAGTAAGCTCTCTCGCCGCGGCAAAGGAGTCCTTGCCTGATACGGAAAACTTGCAGCGCTCCAACCTGCGCGGCACATCCCCGGCCGTTTCATGGCGCATGCTTTCGGATGCCTCCGGAGGGATGTAAACCGCACAGGAATAATTTTCTTCTGGGAGCTTACATGTCTGCCTTTCAACAGTATAGATGCCGTATTTTGTGATCGCGCATGTTTCATGGAAAACAGTTATTTGTTCTTTATTCACTGTGTTATGCTCCCTTCCATACCTCGACTCTTGATCGTATGCTTTTTATGAAAAGCAAATGTCGTCGCCGTGATTGTTGCCTTCTATAATATGTGTAATATGAAAGCCTGCTATAATATACATACAGCAGCAGAAAGCCATCGCCCTCAAATAACACCGTCTATTCGATCTGCTTTTGTACCGCAGAACAGGAACAGGACATTCTTTTCGCTTGGGTCCATTTGGAACTGCTCCTGTATGATCGCTGCAAGGCCGTCCACACCACGTTTGAGATCCGTGCGCCCACAGGCGATCACAATCCGGCTGAATCCCCTGGCGTCATTCAGAATCGGTGATCAACTCCTTGATCTGCTTCATGAGCTTCGACGTTACTGCGTTTGTAAGTGAGAGCTCCATCTGACCGATGCGTATGACTGCCACAGGGCAAAACCCTGTATGATCCGGGGGTGTTATTGTTTTACATGCGGGTTCAGACAACGGCACTTCTGTTATCGTTGAGCTGTAATGTCGGCAAAACGCCGGGCTATACTGATGCGGCGCCGATGTATAATGGCGGAGATGCCGGGCTATTTTGTCTCAGCGGGAAGTGTGGTATAGTTTCGGTGGCAGCAGCAATCGCTCCCGGGGAACCAAAGCGAAAACCCCCGGGGTCTGGGGCTGGCTTCAGCGTCAGTAAGATGGCTTAAGTATACTCCTTTCTCATACCTTCTGCAATTTCCTGCCGGTTTACTCGTTTTTCAACATGGCACTTTTACGAACGCTTACTTCTTGACCCCGGTTTCACTGGGGGACTGAATAGACAATATGAAGTGACCCCAGACTTGTAAAGCGTGGATTTACCTGTCATACTTAGACTGTCAAGCACCAAGTAAGATGGGAATTACCACATACAAGGAGGAGTCACCATGACAAGTATAATCTATGTTGGGCTGGATGTCCATACCTCAAATTACACAGCGTGCTGCTACAGCATGGAAGATGACAAATCATTTGCCATTGTCCAGATGGAGCCGGACTACAAAGAGATTCTGAAATATCTCAATCGTATTAAAAGTCAGCACGGCGGCAACTGTGAGTTTCGCTGCGGCTACGAGGCTGGTTGTCTGGGCTACAGTCTTTACCATCAGCTTACGTCTCACAAGATCGACTGTGTCATTCTTGCGCCGAGCACGATGCCGATCACGCCAGACAAGAAGATCAAAACAGATAAGCGTGACGCGGAGAAGATCGCCAAGTGCCTTGCATACCACAGTTACAGCCCGGTATACATCCCAGACGAAGCAGATAATGCTGTCAGAGTATATCCGTATGCGGGACGACGGCGTCGCGTCGCTGAAACGGATCAAGCAGCAGATCATTGCGCTGTATACCCGGAACGGCAAAGTATTTCAGGGGAAAAACTATTGGACGAAGAAACACCTGGACTGGCTTCAAGAACTGGAGTTTTCTCATTCTGTATTAAAAGAAACGCTCCAGGAATACCTTGTCCTTTATTACACGCTTTCCGAGAAAGTGGACGTGTACAACCTAAGAATTGAAGAACTGTCTCATACATCAAAGTACGAGGAACCGGTGAAAAAGCTTTGCTGTCTCAATGGTGTTGGCATACATACTGCTATGTGCGCTCTTGTTGAGGTAGGCGATTTTCAACGCTTTGAAAAAGCCTCAAACTTCGCGGCCTATCTGGGACTCGTTCCCGGCGAGGATTCCAGTTCAGATCGACAGCGGAGAACAGGGATTACAAAAGCCGGAAACGCCCATCTTCGCAGACTTCTGATTGAGTCCGCCCAATGCTTGGGAAGGGGCAAGATCGGGCAAAAATCCAAGGCATTGAAAGCAAGGCAAAAGGAAGTCGATCCTCAGATTGCCGCTTACTCAGACAGGGCTAATGAACGTCTCAAACGCAAATACTATCGTATTGCCCGTCATTCCAAGCATAACATTGCAAAAACTGCCGCCGCAAGGGAGCTTGCCTGCTTTATGTGGGGTATGATGACCGGCAACTACGTTTGACGGCTATGGAAATATGGAAAACCGCACGAAGGTTTTTCCTGTCGTTCGCTTCGGAGCGGTTTCCCACATTCCCACAGCTCTACTACTAGGGACGCTGCGTTCTGCTCGCTCAGAGAGAATGTTTGAGGGTGTTTGGAAGGGGCAAAGCTGCGGTAAAGGTTCAGCTATCTACGAAGTAACTATGACGGCACAGTTTTGTGATCCACGCGAATAGACAGTAGAGCTGGCGGAGGACCATTGACCTGCGGTATCCAATCCGTGTATAACAGAGTGGCCAATGCCGGAATCTGTTCGTCTTTGCCCTTTCCATATGCCATTCAGCATTCCGCACAATTTGACAGGTGATCTTTTGGCATATCCTACCATTGACAAAAGGTCACTTCATAACAGTTACTAAGCGCCAAATATTATCTATTTAGGGAAACGCTGAATAAAGCAACATAGGGCTCATCCAGCGATTTTTGAAAATTGGTAACATCAAAACGAAACTTTTCAGCCCCATATTTCCAGATTATTTTGGAAACTTTATCATTTTTCCAAAAGAGGGCGCAGTACACCCTTACCAAGCCGTAGCCAAGCTTCTCCCCCGGCTGGCCAGAGCGTAGAGATTGGCGCTGGCAAAGAGCGCATACAGTCTGTTTTCGTTCTTTGCCAGACCTCGGTAAGCAACTTTCTTGTAACCGAACCGGCATTTGACTGGGCGGAAGGGATGCTCCACTTTGCACCGAATGGAAGACTTGCGTGCTCAATCATCCGATCCCAATCAAAAGAATTGTCTGAGACCTTCTGCAAGCTGCTGGGACGGCGGCAAATGCGGTATTCAACCGATGAAAGATGCTCGTCAGATGTAACTTCTTCCCGCTTGTCGATGCCGAGATAGCCGGAGTCGCCGTAAACAACTTCGTTATCTTCCCGTATGAGCTTTGCAGCAACATTAACTTCGTGGATGTTGGCTGGTGTGACCTCTATCGTGTGTACAAGACCGCTGAACGCGTCAACACCAATGTGGCACTTCATGCCAAAACGCCACTCGTTGCCTTTCTTCGTCTGGTGCATCTCAGGATCGTGCTGCTTTTCTGCGTTCTTGGTGGACGGAGATGCGTTGATGATCGTGGCATCGACAACGCTTCCGCCTTTCAGCATATGGCCAGTTTCCACCATTACCCGATTGATCGCGTCAAAGAACAGCTTATTGAGTCCATGCTGCTCCAGCAGACGACGGAACTTCAGCAGTGTCGTAGCGTCGGGAGCGTCTTCTTCCAGAAAATTGATCCCCACAAACTTCCTCATGGCGTAGCTGTCGTAGATTGCATCCTCTGTTCCTTCGTCGGACAGGTTGAACCATACTTGAAGCAGGTACATGCGCAGCATCTTCTCAATCCCCTTTGGCGGGCGACCGCGTTTGCCACTGGGATAATACGGCATGATCACGCCGACCCATTCATCCCAGGGTATGATCTCCTCCATGATCTCCAGAAATTCTTCCCGCTTGGTTTTCCTCTTCCAGTTGCTATACTCAACGTCGCTGAATGTTACCTGCTTCATAGTCCGCACCGCCTTTTCTCTGGTGCCTCTATTATACATTATCCATCCCCTTTTGGATACTGCAGATTAAATCAGCATTTCCTTAGATATTTTCTTTTTAACAAGACATGCATGGTCTCTATATTTGTTTCAGAACGAGAGCTTCCCCTCAGAATGTGTAACACTTACACCTGTTCAAACCGCCCCGTTACATGCTACAATAGACTCGTATTTCAGGGAGATGCAAGTTAGGGCGAAGCAGGTTAGGAAATAAGACTGTCTGTAAGGAGGTGTACTGCGCCTTCGCTCAACTG
>JBGUWL010000242.1:0-2203 GCA_045221075.1 Acutalibacteraceae bacterium | reverse complement strand
ATTTAAATACCAATCCACAGCATCCTTTACAGTGTAGCACACCCCTGGAGAGGGGGATATAAATACTACTCTTTTATAATACGAGGAATGAATAAATGCAGATCACGACCTTTAACCCGCAGATCATCACAAAGGACGCGGAGGCCGTCGTTCAGTTGTTTGAAACGCTGGGCTTCCAGCGCCGCCACACCAAGGAGGACATCGGCGAGCTCGACGTCACGGGCATTCGCATGAAGGATGCCAATGGCTTTTATCTGGACATCTCCCAAAGCGATCATCTGCCTGTGGACTGCATTCAGGCGATCCGCATGAATGTGGATGACTTCAACGAAGCCTACCGACTGCTGACGGATCGCGGCTTCAAAAACTTCTACGGAGACCGCGTGGTGGAAAATCCCAGCTCCAGATCCGCAATGATGATCGCTCCCACCGGGTTCATTGTCAATCTCGTTCAGCATATCCGACATTGAGACCTTGACAAACGTTCAGCCTCGCGGCGGTAAAGGCAGACCTTTGCATTGCCGCGGGGCTGATGATTCAAGTTTTAGCTGGAGAAAACAATATGAATGTCTATGATTTTGACAAAACGATTTATCCCGGAGACTGTTCGATAGGCTTTTGTTTCTGGTGCATGAACCGCCATCCGAAATTGTGGTTCACGTTTTTTCCCAAGGTACTCATAAACCTGGTCCGCAGAAAAATGGGACTAATGCCGGAGTATCTGATGCAGCGTAAGTTCTTCGGATATCTGATGCTGATCGATGATTTTGATGAACAGATCAAACAGTATTGGGATAAAAACGAGAAAAAGATCGTCTCATGGTATCTTAAACAAAAGAGACCTGACGATCTGATCATCAGCGCGTCGCCGACCTGTATCATTGAGCCTATAGCAAATCGGCTTGGCGTGAACTTCATGGCTACAGAATTTGACCGTGAGTACGGGGTATTCGTCAACAACCTGATGTATGCGAAGGAAAAAGCGAAGTACATCATCGATCACGGATTTCCTGTGATTGATAATTTCTACTCCGATTCTCTTGCGGATACGCCGCTCGCCTTGTGCGCTGAAAAAGCCCATCTCGTAACCAACAACGCCAGCACGGTAATCGATTGGCCGGATCTGGACGCGGAAACGATGGGCGTGGTAAAAGAGAAAATCAACACAGGCTGGCGCATCCATCTGAAATGAGGTTTGGTTCGTGTATATTATCATTTATGACTTTGGGACCAGCAGCGTAAAAACCTGCCTCTTCGAGATCGATTCGAAAATACGGCTTGTGGCAAGCTCCGCTGCCGGGTACGGTCTTTACACTTCTGACGACGGAGGCGCGGAGCAGAATACGGAAGAATGGTGGACAGCGCTGTGCTCAACCACACGCGACCTGTTTAAGAAGTCGGACGTTAAGCCTGTTGAGATAGAAGGAATGGCCTTTTGCTCACAGATGCAGGGGTCCGTTCTTGTGGATGAGAACGGCAAGGCCCTGAGACGGCCGATGAATTACCTGGATCAGAAGGGCGTCAGAGAGTATAAGGAATGCATGGGCTCGGGAATCATCAAGGTTTCCGGGTGCAGCCTTTATAAGCTCGTTCGGAATTTGATCGTGAATTATGCCGGTTCGACCAGCGCCAAGGACCCGGTCTGGAAATACAAGTGGGTGGAGAATAACGAGCCTGACGTTTTCAGGAAAGTATACAAATGGCTGGATATCGGCGACTATCTCACCGCGCGCTGCACGGGCAGGATCATAAGGACTGCCGACACAGCCTTCGCGACCTTCCTTTATGACACGCGCAAGGGAAAGGAAGGATGGAACAAAGGCCTTTTGAAGATGTATAAGGTCAATCCTGACCACATGCCGGAGATCATTGACTGTACGGATCTGGTCGGAGGGCTGACGAAAAAAGCGGCGGAGGATCTCGGTCTCGTTGAGGGGATCCCGGTCTTCGGCGGAGGCGGCGATACGACCTTTGTCAATATCGGCGCCGGATGCACAAGACCGGGAGACACGCATATCTATGTCGGAACATCCGGATGGGTTTCCACATACCTGGATTATCAGACGGTGGATATAGACGCCATGATAACCGGAGTTTTATCAGCAAAACGAGGATATTTTATTAATGCGGCAATAAAATGTCCGTAAACCGAGCTTTGCAGAGCCGCATTAATAAGATGATTAAAATGCCGCTTTTCTCGCCC
>JBGUWL010000241.1:0-4489 GCA_045221075.1 Acutalibacteraceae bacterium | reverse complement strand
CACAAGCTGCAGGTCGATATGACCTACAACTCCAATCATATTGAAGGCAGCCGGCTCACACACGACCAGACCCGCTATATCTACGAGGCAAACACCATCGGCCTCGAGGGCGAGAGCGTCAATGTGGACGACGTGGTAGAAACCGCAAACCATTTCCGCTGCATTGATCTTGTTATCGAGAATGCCGCAAAGCCGCTGACTGAGGCGTTTATCAAAGAGCTGCACCGTACGCTCAAAAGCGGTATGAGCGACAGCCGCCAACCCTGGTTTGCCGTGGGCGCGTATAAGAAGGTGGCGAATGAAGTAGGCGGGCAGGCCACGACCCTCCCCTCTCAGGTTCACGCAGCCATGGCAAAGCTGTTAAAAGGGTATAACAGCACCCCCGAGCCGGATCTTGAGGATCTGCTTGACTTTCATGTTTGTTTCGAGCGCATCCATCCCTTTCAGGACGGCAACGGGCGCGTCGGCAGACTGATCCTTTTTAAGGAATGCCTTCGTTTCGGGATCGTCCCCTTCATCATCGACGACCGGCATAAAAATTTTTATTACCGCGGGCTGAAAGAGTGGGACAAAATGCCCGGTTATCTGCGAGACACCTGCCTGCTGATGCAGGATGACTTCAAGGCAGTCTTGGACTATTTTGGGATCGAATTGCATTAGTCAACAAAAATTGGACACGAATAAATAAAGAATTGTAGTTTGAAAATGTACTGGACTAAACTTCTAGCGTCGGGGAAAAAGACTCACGGTACTGCTTTGGTGTCAGATAATTGAGTGCATAAGCAGGACGCAGTTCGTTGAAGAAGACAATGTATTCGTCAACTTCTTCCCGAACCGGTTTATCTCCAGTCACATGCAAATCTGTGAAAAGCTCGGCTTTAATCCAGCCGTTTATGGCCTCCATTGCGGCATTGTCCGTCGGTGTTCCGGCGCGGGACATAGAACGTGTGATGCCGTACATTGGCAGCAGCTCATTGAAAGATTTGGAAGAATACACAGAGCCCTGATCAGAATGCAGGATCATCTGGTGATCCGGCAACAACTTTTTGAGTGCGATCAAGTCTTCCAGTCCGCTTATGTAGGTCATACGGTCTCCGCGTCTGGCGGAAAGAGCGTGGCTGACGATCTCGTTATTCCAGAGATCCATAAGATCCTTGACCTTTCACAGGCATAAGCTAAAGTCGTTGTTCAATATGGCTGTACCGCTGCCGGTGACAATTTCCGCGCTCTCCGCAGCATGGTAAGGTACGGATGGTTGAAAGGCGCGGAAAGCGTCATGCTGTCGATGTTTTCCGCATCCTCCTCGATTCGGGCGTCCGTGATCGCCAACTTGGACATGTGCGGATGATAGAACAGAGCGCCATCCACGTATACGCGAAAAAGGCTCATGGCAGCCCTCCTGAAATATGTGGTATCGCGAAAGATACCGAGTATCATGAAAAATCGTACTTGTGCACATTTTGCTTTGGTCGTATAATCATACCAGTTCAAAGAAATGACCATTGACGTTTGCAAACAAAAGAGGAGTTTTTTGAATGGCACAGACAACTTTAGAAGAACGTTTTGGGAAATGCCCCTATGCCACAGCGCAAAGCCTGATCTCCGGCAAGTGGGCGGTGCTGATCCTGCTGTATCTGTCAGACGGCCCGATCCGCTTTAATGAACTTTTGCGCAAGATGCCGAAGATGACCCATGCTACGCTTTCCGTGCAGCTGAAAACGCTGGAAGAAAGCAGCTTGGTTCAGCGCACCCAATACGAAGCCATCCCGCCCCGGGTGGAATACCAGCTCACAGAGATGGGTAGAAAGTTCGGCCCTGTGGTCTCTGCGCTTGAAACCTGGGGCAACGAATACATCGAATACCTTGCGAAGAAAGAAGAACCATGAATACCACCGGAATCGTTTATCGTCCGCCCTTTGAGGCAAACTCCCTGCTGCTGCAGGTGACCACCGGCTGCAGCCACAACAAATGCACCTTTTGCTACATGTACCATGATGTTCCCTTCACCATGTGCCCGCTGGAGCAGGTGGAGGCCGATCTTGACGAGTCCGCTCTTTTCCGCCCGGACGTCAAACGGGTGTTCCTGGAGCACGGCGACCCGTTCACCATGCCCGCGGAGCGTTTGCTGAAGATCGCGGAGCTGATCCGTCAGAAGCTGCCCAAGGTCGAGACCATCGCCATGTATGCCTCGATCCAGAATATCCGCCGTAAGACGGACGCCGAGCTGCGGCGTCTGCGCGACGCCGGGATCAACGGGCTGGACATCGGCGTGGAGAGCGGATTGGATGAAGCGCTGACTATGATGAACAAGGGCCACACCGCGCAGGAGAGCATCGAACAGCTGTTGAGACTGAAAAAAGCGGGGTACGATTTCACGCTGAACATCATCCTGGGCTGCGGAGGCGCGGAGCTATGGCGAGAGAACGCAGAGGCCACGGCGGCTATGATCAACGCCGTGCAGCCCAGGCAGATCTTCACCGGCACCCTGCATGCCGAACCCGGCTGCAAGCTGTACGGAGATATGAAAAGCGGCGCTTTTCATGAATGCACCTTCCGTCAGCTGCTGGATGAACAGGAGCTGCTTCTCAGCCGTTTGGAATTGGAGGAGTGCTACTATTTCAGCTCACACCCGTCCAACGTGATGCCCATGCAGGGCTGGCTGCCCAAGCACAAGCAGGACATGCTGGAGGCAGTGCGGGAAATGCGCACTTACCTTGCCGACCGTCTGGATGAGATCCCCGTCCGCGGCGGTGAAGGATCTATTGTGAATCGTGAATAATTTTAGGAGGAATATAAAAATGGCTGAAACATTGACTACCCTGAAAACCCGTCGGAGCTGCCGCTCTTACAAGCCGGAACTGATCGAGGAAGAAAAGCTGAATGCGATTCTGGAAGCCGGCACCTATGCCGCGACCGGTATGGGAAAGCAGTCTCCGATCATCCTCGCTGTCACCAGCAAGGAACTGCGTGATAAGCTTTCCAAGATGAATGCTGCTGTTCTCGGTGCCGACATGGATCCCTTCTATGGTGCACCCGAGGTTCTGGTCGTTCTGGGCAAAAAGGCCGTCCCCACCTATGTGTATGATGGAAGCCTGGTCATGGGCAACATGATGAACGCTGCTGCCGACCTTGGCGTTGCCAGCTGCTGGGTGCATCGGGCAAAGGAAGAGTTTGAGAGCGAGGAAGGCAAAGCCATCCTGAAGGAGCTTGGAATTGAGGGCGACTATGAGGGTATCGGTCATCTGATTCTCGGCTATGCCGCGAAGCCCGCAGCCGCCCCTGCTCCGCGGAAAGCAGACTATATCTACAAAGTGTAACCCTTTTTCTCTACAGCAAACAGAGGACATTCTCATCTGGGTTTTCCCGATGGAGGATGTCCTCTGTTTTGTTATAGCCGCCCCTCCCCATAAACAAACGTCGTAGTCCCTTCGTCGGTGACGGATACCGTGTTCTCGCCCTGCTGCACCTCCAGCTCCGGGATCTCCCATGTTCCGGATCTGCCGGTCTTGTGAAAGGCTTGTCCGTTAACCGCCCAACGGACGGTAGTTTCCGCTGTAGTCGTTATGACTGGTACGACAGGCATATAATCATTGTGAAGTGTTATTGCGCCATTGCCACAGATTTCCTCTACTGTCTCTTCCTCATCCCGGCCGTTATTCTACCCTGTATCTGCGTCACTGTTAATCTTGGTCTTTTTTGTAGCTGTCAACTTTCATGCGTATTTTCAGGCTCGAAGCCTTCTGCCCCTTACTTTAAGCGAGACTTCTGCACAGCATATTTGCACCAAAAGGTGTCTGGCAGGACAAATTTGTCCCGCCTTTTCTTATATCTTGCCCTTGACAGAGGACAGCCCCGATGATATTTTATAATTACCAATTGGTCATTAATAACCATAAGGTAATTTTAAAAGGAGGCATTCTCATGTCCGACAAACAGACCGCCGCCATGCTCGACAAGAAGCTGGACGAAAAAACCGCGCATACCATGTTCGTCTGTGGGATCGTCATGGTCATCGCCGTGCTGATCCACGACGGCGACCACATCCGCCAGGCGCTCAACTGGGGCTACCACATCCCGCTCGCGATCTGGGCGCTGAATCTCACCGTGTACATCTTCCCTGTTGTCACCATCTTCCTCGCCAGATCCCGCCGCATGTCCGCTACGCTCGTCGGGGCGATCGGCGGCATCTTCACGCCGGCGTCCTTCCTGGGCCTGCATCTCTTTGGCTCGGCCACTGGTCTCTGGGGCGTGTGGAACTTCTCCTATTTCGCGCTGATGAAGGGCGTGGAATACCAGGGCAATTTCTATCAGGGCGTCGACTGGCTCAGCTGGGTGCTGCTGTTCCATATGGTCCCCTGCTGCGTGCCCTGTGCTGTGATCGGCTTCAAGCACTGGCGCAGATTGAAAAAGGAAGCGCAGCTTGGATAAGGAAAGCGTTGTCCTCGGCTGCGGCTGTGAGGTATTCGGGGATGAGGCGGAGGAGCTCAAG
>JBGUWL010000240.1:0-1899 GCA_045221075.1 Acutalibacteraceae bacterium | reverse complement strand
TTGCTCACAGTGGTGTGATGTGTTCCTTTTTACCGCGCGAAGCGCACATCACGTTCTGCGCAGCGGAACACATCATTGCAAAAGGCACTTGCATACGCAAGTGCCTTTTGCTTGGCAGGGGTTGAAGGGATCGCCCGCCTGCGGGCGGGCCGGGGCGCGGGCTACAGGGCTCCCGAAAAGCGGAGCTTTTTGGGAAAAGGAGGAGCGACGAAGTGAACGAGCTTTGCCGCGCCCCTCAGCGGAAAAGCAAACGATACGAAGTCCGCGACGACGCGCCACCGGACTGTTTTCTTACACCGCGCCCTTCGATCCCTTCTTCCTAATAAATATCCCGCAGTGACAAAAGTCACTGCGGGATATTTGGCAGGGGTTGAAGGGATCGAACCCTCGGCCTACGGTTTTGGAGGTGCTGTCGATACGCTCTCAAGCGCCGAAGCTATCCGCCTGTTTCAGCACCTTTGAGCAACTCCCCGCTCTGCGTCAAAGTCTTTTGATGATTTATTGATGCTATGCGAAAACTTCCTTGCCTAAGATAATATGAAATGACCCCCCGTTGCAAAGCGTGGATTTACCTGTCATACTAAGATTGCAAGCCAAAGCAAAGCAGGAATTACCACATACAAGGAGGAGGTACTATGAAAAATATAACATATGTCGGTCTGGATGTCCATACCACAAATTACACCGCGTGATGCTTTTCGATGCAGGACGACGCCGCTTTCACCATCGTCCAGATGGAGCCGGACTACAAAAACATCCTCAAATACTTGAATCGCGTTAACAGCCAACACGGCGGTTAGCTTCACTTTCTTTGTGGATACGAGGCAGGCTGCCTTGGCTACAGCCTGTACCACGAGCTCATGAGCCACGGAGTGGACTGCGTAATCTTAGCGCCCAGTACTATGGCTAATACAAAAGGCAACAACATCAAAACAGACCGCCGCGACGCTCAAAACATCGCAAAATGCCTTGCGTATCACCTTTACAGTCCGGTATACATACCCACCGAGCAGGGCAACGCCGTGAAGAAGTATATCCGTATGCGGGACGACGGCGTAGAGGCGCTCAAGCGAGTAAAGCAGCAGCTGATCGCGCTCTGCACCCGCAACGGAAAGATTTACGACGGCAAAAGCTACTGGACGAAGAAGCACGAGGATTGGCTTCTGAAGCTTGACTTCGGAAACTCAATACTCAGCGAAACGCTCAAGGAGTATAGTTTGCCGTGAAAATATGAACAGCGCTTCGCACCATTCATATTTTCACGGCTGTGTTCAAGGTTATCTGGAAGGGACTGAGACTTTACTGTAAAGGTTCAGCTACCTGCGTTTTGAATTTGGCGGCGAATAATTGAATATTCGATCCACGACCTAAGATGGCAGAGCTGGTGGAGGACCATTAGCCTGCGGTAGCCAACCCGCGTATAACAGACTGGCCAATGCCAGAATCTGTACATCTCGGTCTCTTCCATATGCCCTTGGGCATACTATACAATTTGACAGGTGATTATTTGTCAGATTCGCACCCTTGACACGGGTCACTTCATAACATTCAAAGAAAAAGCACGCTCCTGCGCGGAATATCCGGCGCCTGTCCGCAGATATAAAAACACGCGGTCGCCGCCCATGAGCGGCTAAAACCGGAAAGGGTTCAAGTCTTCTCAGACCAAGCGGCCGATTGGAGGGGTTTTTGTGGAAAAATCAGAAAATTCTTTGAAAAAGCGGGTAAAATGCTTAGAAAAAATGAAAAAACGGCGAAAATTGCCGCTTTCGCTCTGGTGGCGGTTTTGCTGATCGCCGCCGTGGAGGTTCCGGATTTCGTGACCGCCGGCGCGGCAAAGCGCGAGCTGCCCATTTATTCAGTAGAGCGCGATCAGAAGATGGTAAGCCTATCCTTCGACGC
>JBGUWL010000239.1:0-8434 GCA_045221075.1 Acutalibacteraceae bacterium | reverse complement strand
CTCGCTGAGATGCTTAGAACAGAATGGTTCGGACAGGAGAAGTGCGTCCGGACGACAATTTAACAGGAGCCTATGCTCGGAATAGTTTGCACAAGGATAATGGTATCTTTGTGCGTTTTTTTATTTCGGAAAAGCATAGGCTATTTTTTATGCCTTTGACAGTGTTTTGTCAAGGGCATTTTACATAGCAGGAATTCTCAAAATGAGAAGACATTCGGCGGTGACGTCGAAATAAGCAGACATATAGACACAAGGAGAGTTTTGTATGAAAAAAAGCTTAATCGAAATCAGCAGACCCGAAACAAAGAGCTTCAGCGGTTACGCGGAGCTTGCGAATCATCTTGAAGCGGTCAACGACGCATCGGAATGGACGATCGTGCGTTCGGAGGAGACTTCCTTTAACGGAGAATCCGGCGCAAACACCTTTGAAGCGATGGGCGGAGACGAGTTTTCCTGCGTGACCGTCAGCTTTGATGAAGACGGCTCACCTGTTCCTTTGCGATATACCGCGCTGACGTCGATTCTCAACCGCTGCGAGATATCGGGGGATGGCATCAAAAAGCTGTTTTTGTCCGACAAGGAATACTTTGCGAAGCATCTGAACCGCTATCTTTCACTCAAGGATAACGCCAAACGGCAAATGCTGGCTCTGGTGCAGGACGGCAAGCTGTCCGCGCTCCATTCAAAGGCATACACGCCGATCAGTCAGGTGGATGTGTTTGATCTGGTGGAGGACTATTTGCAGGATTTTGATAATGTTGAGTTCCTGACGGCGGAATGGAGCTGGGAGCAGACGCAGGCAGTGTATGAAATCAGAGACAAAGATTTGTTCTCGGTTTACCGAAAGCTCCTGCAAAAGCATTTCCCCGGAAAGAAGGATTGCGCTGTACGTATGAGGGCTATCAGCTCAGATGTCGCCGAGGCGGCGGTGCGCTTTAACACCTTCCTGCTCATCGGCAGCCTTACACTTCCGCTCAACGGCAGTATTTCCGTCAAGCATATGGGCAAGGTGACGATCGAAACCGTTCAGGAGAAAATGAAGGGCGTATTTGCGTCCTTTGAAGCCTCCTGCCGTTCGCTGGCAGGTCTTGCGGATATTCCCATCAGACACAAGAAGAACGCGATGATCAAGATTTTTACGGATTTACACATTCCGCAGCGGTACGCGGCGGAGATCTGCGAGCGGTATGATAACACGCTGACAAACGCGCTGGACGTTTATTCGTCGCTGGCGGAGGTCTTGGTCGTAATGAAAGGAAAAGTATCAGCTTTCTCGCTGTTTTCCTATGAAGAAGCGCTGGCGCGCGTCATAACCTATCCGCGCAACCGCTGGAGTTCGTTTGATATTCCCGGCGTCGTCGCGTGGGGCGCGGCTTCCAAGGCGCTCTCAAAGATCGCGTAGGAGGTGCATTATGGCTATTGATAAGAATTATGCGCCGAAGCTCTATTGCTCGACCGCGAATATGACTGAGGAAGAATGGGAAAACGAGAGAAGAAAGGCGCTAGGCGGCTCCGATATGGCTGTAGTTTTGAGAATGTCACCGTTTGACGGCACAAGGCTTTCGGTTTACAACGAAAAAACCGGAAAAAAAGCGGTGGAGCCGATTAGCGACAAAACCCGCGTCATTTTTGATTCGGGGCATTTTCTCGAAAATATGGTCGCCGATATCTTTTCTTACCGAACGGGATATGAGACGTATGAGGTCAAGGCGATGTTTGAGCACCCGCGTCACCCGTATCTGCGCGGCAATATTGACCGCTTTTACCGCAGACGCGGAGAACAGGCGCCGATGGGATTCCTGGAGTGCAAGACGACCTCTGAATTTAACGGCGGATGGGAGGATAACAATATTCCTATCCACTATAAGATTCAGTTGTCCGCCTATATGAGCATTCTGAATATGGATATCTGCCAAATCGCCTGTTTGAAGCTGTCCGAGAGTCTGCGTTGGGTCGCCGGAATTCTCTATCAGATGAAACGCGTGTTCGGGAAGCTGCCTGCGAATGTGCTGGGCGACGTCAGAGATCAGCTTAACGCTGTCAGTGATTCTGCCGCAAAGCCGTTTGTTCCTATGGTGCTTTCAGCGCTCGGCGGAGAGTTTTTGGTTCCCGAACGGTTGAGAGCTGAATGCTCCGACGCTGTCGGTTCCAATCTCTTTATGCGCACATACGAACGCGATGAAGTGCTGGAGGAGTACATCTTAGAGGAAGCGGAGAAATTCTGGAAGAATCATGTAGAAAAGCATATACCGCCCTCCCTTGAAAATGAAAAGGGAGCGAACGCGCTGGCGACGCTGAACAATTATACGCAGGGCTTCCATGCCGCAACGCCGGTCATGATGCCGCATGAGGAACAGCTTGCCGATTGCTACCGTCAGATGACGGAGCTGAGCGAACGCAAAAGCGCGCTGTCCAAGCGCAGCAAGGAGCTTGACGCACAGATTAAAAAGCTCAGCGTTCCCTTTGTCGAAGCGCTGAACGGCGCTGACAGAGGTCAGTTTTTCTATGACGGCAGCAGCTATGAGGTGGCTTATTCCGGCGGTGAACGTATCGGTATTCCAAAGAAAAAATACGCTGTCCTTCGCAACGCCTATCCCGACGCCTACGACGCAGTGGTGGAGAAATCTGTCACAAGTCCGACGTTGAAGGTAAAAAAGCATTAAGGGGGCGGTGTGATGAAGGTTCAGGTAGAAAGAGTGCTGTACGACAGCCCCGACACAGGCTTTCACATCTGCAAGGCGGCTGTGCTGGAGGCGACGCAGGAGGATATGATCCCAAAACCGCTGCTCGGTTCGCTGGAAACGCTGACGATCAAGGGTTATTTTCCTGTCAACAAGATCGTGAATCTGCTCGTGAAAGGCTCATGGGAGAAATCGAAATACGGCTACGCGCTGGTCGTAAATGAATTCAAGGAGATCATTCCACCGACAAAGGACGGTATTATCGCTTATCTGTCCGCGACCGTGTACGGCATCAAGGAGTCGATGGCGAAGAAAATCGTCGGTCAGTTCGGGCTTCAAACGCTGGAGGTGTTTGAAAACAGTCCCGAACAACTCCTGACTGTCAAGGGCATCGGCAGACAGCGCTTGCAGAAAATCATCGACAGCTATAAGGATTCCCGCTCTATACAGGAAATCGTGTCGTATCTCGCGCCGCTGGGCGTGACCGCGAATAAATGCGCCAAAATCGCCAAGGCGTTTGGGGGAGAGGCAATGAATGTTTTGCTCAACGAGCCGTTCCGTCTTTGTGAAATCGAAGGCTTCGGTTTCCTGATTGTCGATCAGATCGCGCGCAAGACGACCTTTTCGCTCACAGACCCCATGCGCATTTGCGGTGCGATCCGTTATGTGCTGCAGGCGGCGGCAACGGAAGGACATCTCTGTTATCGGCAGCTCGAGTGCATTTGTTATGCGTATCTGCTCTTGAATGACGTGGACTACAAGTGCGCTCATATTGTTAAAGCGGTAAACGAGTTTATCGATACGAATAACCCGTTATGCCTGAGACAGTATGTGCCGGACGCCAAGGTGCCGATGACGCTGGTGATTGAGCATTTCAAGACAATGGCGCTCGGTTATGAATTGAAGGGGGATAACGGGTTTGTATATCTGCCCTTCGAGTATGAACAGGAGGTCGATATCGCGGATATCATTGCCAAGCGGTTAACACAAAACCGTCAGCAAACGATTTCAGATGAAGAAATCGCCAAAGCGATTCGCGAAAAGGAGCAGGATTTGAAAATTCAGTTGGCGGAAAAGCAAAAGGAAGCCGTTGCGCTGGGCGTTAAGGAAAACACCTGTATCATCACAGGCGGACCGGGCGTCGGTAAAACAACGGTTCTCAAGGTCGTTCTTTCCGTGTGCCTACAATTCGGCAAGCTCAAATCCTCCGATGTAACCCTGCTTGCTCCCACGGGACGTGCGGCGCAGCGGATGGCGGAGAGCGTCGGCGGCGATTATACCGCGTCAACCATTCATTCCGCTTTGAAAATCGGCGGAGATGATATGCGGACGTTTGAACCGCTCGATTCCAAGATCGTCGTCGTTGACGAGGCGTCGATGGTTGACAGTCACATTTGTTGGCTGCTGCTGAACGCTGTTCCGGATGACGCCAAGCTGATTTTGATCGGCGACCCCGAACAACTGCCGTCTGTCGGCGCGGGAAACGTCCTGTTTGAGTTTCTGAATTGTCAGAGGATCCCGACGGTGCGCCTCGATGTGATTTACCGTCAGGCGGGGACAAATTCGATTGTCACCAACGCGGGCTTGATTCAGCAGGGTGTGACGAAGCTGACCTATGACGACGACTTCCGGTTCTTTGACGTTCACGCCACTGAGGATTTTCCCGCGAGCGATAAGGAGCGCGGCAAGAAAATCCAGAGTGAAGCGCGTGATATCGTCATCGAGCAGTTTATGTCAGCCGTCAAGTCGGAGGGCTTGGACGAGGTTCAGGTGCTTTGTCCGTTCCGCAAGAAGGGCGTTATCGCAGGCGCGACCGAGCTGAACAAGGAGATTCAGCAGCGTCTCAATCCGCCGTCCTACGGCAAGCCCGAAATCAAGCGCGGTGACAGGATTTTCCGCTTGGGCGACAAGGTGATCCAGACGAAGAACAACAGGGACATCGGGATTTTTAACGGCGACGTCGGCTATATCAAGCGCATTGATACCGCCGAGGATGAAATCATCATCAGCTTCAACGGCAGCGACGTCACGATCGACTCCACCCAGCTCGCGGATTTGGATTTGGCTTACGCCATCAGCATCCATAAGGCGCAGGGAAGTGAGTACAATCAAATCATTATCCCGATCATCACGGCGTTTTCCATTATGCTCAAGCGAAATCTGATCTACACCGGTATCACCAGAGCGAAGAAAAAGGTGATCCTTGTCGGTCACAAACGCGCGCTGGCACAGGCGATCCGGACGAACGTCATCGCCAAACGCAACACGCAGCTTGGCAGAAGAATTATCGCAAGTATCAATAAAATATCAAGCAGAGGAGATTGAAAATGCAGTTTGTCAGTATATATACCAATCAGACGATCAACACAGACGATTTTCTCGCCTGTTTCGTCGATGAATACACGGGAGAGGTGAAGGAGGATCGCAGAGTGCTCGACAAGCGCGTCCGCAAGCTCTGGTTTAGAAGCAGTATGCCGAAAGCGGTCATACATACGGATGTCAAGGTCAGCTGTCAGCAGATGATTACAGAAAACGCTTCTGTTCCGTCGGCGCTTGCCTTTGTGCAGGTTTTGGACGAGAACGGCGGCGTGATGGCGGAAAACTGGTCGCAGCGTCAGGCAGTCAGCTTTGAGGGAGAGAAGCCGTTTGCTTACTACACAGAAGCGGCTATCAATTCCGCCGTTGACCGCTGCCTGATCGATCTCGGCTTTGTGGTGCCGGAGGAGCTTGAAAAGTCTCCTGTTAGCGGTGTGCCTTCCAATCCATTGCCGCAACAGCAGGCAATTGCCGATATTGAGCAGATGATCGACGACGGAGACGACAGCGTAAATCCGCCGTCGGCGCCTTCCTACGACAAAACAACGCCTGTAGATGAGATATTGAAAGTAATGGATGCCGCGGCAGCACGCAGAGTCGTGTTCGAAAACGGCAAATACAAGGGCAAGACCGTCGGCGAGGTGTACGAAACCACCAAGGATAACCAAGGCTTCAGCAGCAAGCTGAGGTGGTTCGCGGATAATTACCGCAGCAACAACATTCTCGTCGCCGCGTGTCTGATCGTAAACAAATAAAATAGTAATCCCTGCGAGAGCAAAGCTGCTTTCGCAGGGAAGAGATAAGGAGTTTTAATAATGTCAAAAGATGAATTTATAAAGATTTATAACAAGTATATCCACCGGAAAGGCGCGAAGGAGCTGCTGCAATGGCTGGAAAGTACCGACTTTTTCACCGCGCCCGCTTCCACAAAATATCACGGAGCGTATGAGGGCGGCTTGTGCGAACACTCGCTCAACGTCTTTCATTTCTATTATCAGGAGATATTGAACCGCGCGTCTGAGTTTTCGGGCATCAAGTGTCTTGATACCGATACCGAGGAAACGGTCGCGATCTGCGCTTTGCTCCACGACGTCTGCAAGGTCAATCTGTATGTTCGGAATACCCGCAACGTCAAAAATGAAGCGACGGGTCAGTGGGAGAAGGTACCGTATTATTCTGTTGAAGAAAATAAATTCCCCTACGGTCACGGTGAAGCCTCCGTATGGCTGATTCAGCGCTTTATGCGGCTGAACGTGGAGGAATCGCTCGCGATCCGCTGGCACATGGGCGGCTTTGACGACGCGGCAAAGGGCTATAACCTATCCGCAGCTTACCGTCAGTACCCCAACGCCATGCTGCTCCACATCGCGGATATGAAGGCTACCTATCTGCTCGACAAGTAATGCGGAGGACGAAAATGTCAAGTTTTCCGTTTACCATCGGCGACGTCGCGCGCTTGTGCAATCTGACTGTCCGCAGGGAAAACCAACCTTCCGAATACATCTCATGCCCGTTCTGCGGCAGAAAGAAGATGAACCTGCACTACGGCAAAGGGCTATACCATTGCCCTGCCTGCGGTGAGGGCGGTTCCATGCTCAAGCTGTATTCGGTGCTGCGCGGTTTTCAGGGAAGCAAGGCGGAGATCGTTCGTGAAATCAAGAAGGAACTGGGAATGACGGAGAATTCATATTATCGCTTTTCAAAACAGACGGACAAGCAGGTCGAGGAACCGCAGCCGCAGGTTGACTTTGAGCGCATGAGGCGTTTAGACACTGTCTATCGGGCATTTTTGAACAAGCTGTTCTTGGCGAGGATCCATAAACCGGATTTGTACGCACGCGGTTTGTCGGACGAGGATATGGAGCGGTTCGGCTTTAAATCCGTTCCGCTGTTCGGCTACAAAGCCTTGTGCCGGGAATTACAGGCTGAAAACATCAGCTTGGAGAATGTCGGCGGCTTTTATCTCGATGGCGGTGAGTGGACGATCAACCTCAATCCGAAGATGACCGGCTACATGATCCCCGTATATAACTATTTCGGCTATATCGAGGGTATCCAAATTCGGCTCGATCGTCCGTTTGGCAAGACGAAATACCTCTGGTTTTCTTCCAACGGCTTACCGGGCGGCGCGGCTACTGCGGCGATCCCTTTCTATATGAAGGGAAGTCGAAAGCCCGATACGCTGATCGTTACGGAAGGCGCGTTTAAAGCGATCATACCCAACAAGGTGTTCGGGTATAGCCTTCTTGCGCTGCCGGGCGTGAATAATATCCGCGAGTTTGAAAAGCTGCTCCCGTATATCTGGCAGGACTACCGGCAGATTCTGATCGCGTTTGACGCGGATTTCCGCATCAATGAGAATGTGGCGAAGGCAAAGGAGAAGTTGAGGCGGCTGATTTATGAGAGTGATATTTACTGTTCAACCTTTGAATGGGATTTGTCCGACGGAAAAGGATTGGATGATTTTGCGCTGCATTGGATCAAAAGCAGAGACAATGCAGAAATTGAAGGGAGTGACGAATGAAGCTATGTATATCTACACGCAAAACAAGTTAAACATTATCGGAGTGAATGAAAGGTCAAAATTCTCCATCGACACCTCGCAGCAGGGATTGCCGCGTCTGGTGGTGTATGAGGACGGCGTCAAAAACGTCTTGGGCGTTTATCTTCCCAACGAAGCGATGACAATTCTCAAGCAGTTGTTGCAGGCATTGAGTGAGGGACAGGCGTCCTACGAAATGCCGATATCCTCGCGCTTTTCCAACGGCTATCCGCTATCAAGTAACGACGTTCAGCGGATAACCGCCAAGCTGTCCGTCACAACTCATGCCAGACACAGAATGATTGAGCGCGGACTGTTCAGCGCGGACGTCTCGCCCGAAAAAATGAAAGAATCCGTTATACTATATATAAGGAACTCTTTTTGTTCCTTTTATAACACCGACGGCTCCGTCACGATCGGCGTCGATAACACCCACTACTTTATCATTGACTACGATTATCTCGCGGGCGGCTATTCGGTCAGAACCTACGCGGAGGAATCCGCTCACGGCTATTCTGTATCCGACAAACGCCGCAAGGCGAGAGGGGAGAGGGCTTAGTTTTAGGAGTTATTTGAGCAACAAAGTCAGCAATAAATGCTCATAAAGCTATGTTATAATATAGTATATCAAATCCAGGCTAAAGGAGTAACAATATATGGATTTAGTCAATAAAAAATTACTTAATGTTAAGGAATTAAAGGAATACACCGGTTGGGGTGATACGACTGTAAGGCGTTTGCTGAGAAGAGCCGACAGCCCCTTTACGGTTCGCATGGGCAACAGATTATACGCAGACAAGGATTTGTTTGTGTGCCCTCCCCGAAAAAACAGACAAAAAACGCAGGCAAAAAACCGAATGAAAAGAATGACGAATATAATATAAAGTTGCTCTAT